>NZ_JAKKRO010000025.1:0-64966 GCF_025654235.1 Shewanella sp. SM32
ATTTCGACCTAACTCAGTCAAGGTCAGTGTCTTACATTCAATCAGTGCCTTAGAGGCCAGCATCAAGCTGTTTAATCGTTTTAGGTGAAGTTCTGGGCAGTATTGGTGTAAAGAATGTTGTAGGATATTGGCTTCGCGCATCTTGTTGTCCAAGTGTAGTTTTTAGCGAAACCATTTGATCATGCAACAAGATGCGCTTCCACCCTAATTTGATGATTTATTTGTAAATCATCAGGGGATTCTTCAGTATTGAGCATGTTCGACAGTTGAGCACCGGGTAATACCCACTGGAGTTGTGCGAGTAGGCTAGATTGATTCGCTAACACCACGATAGTGATGGAAATCACTGTCCATAAAATGGTGGCAAACACCATAGCTTGGCGTGCCGTGCGCGCATACAGGGACAATAAAGTCATCACAGCCGTGTAGGGCAAGATCACTATGATGAGGTTAAGACCCACCAAGGCGCCAGATGTTAACGCAGATAAAAACAGTTGGCTGTCGCGGCTGAGCGCGAGGGCGACAGTGGCGATAATCGTTAATAGGATCAGTAAACCTTGGATCAGGATTTGGCCAAGGAAACGCCCGAACAATAAGCTGTCACGGCTAGTGCGTATGGTTAAAAAGCGCAGCGTGCCGCGGGTTTTATCCGATGAGAACTGATCGGCGGCGATAAGAATACTGAACAGTGGAAACAAATACAGCGCAAAACACCAAAACACCGCCATTTCGGCTACGGGCCACTCAAAGAGCACATTGAGGGTATTGGCACCAAATAAGCTGTCGATGATATCTTTTACATTGGGCTGCAATAACATGGCCGATGCACTTTGAATGGGGTAAAGCAGAAGTACACCCCAAACTAAACCAAAGGCGACCAAGGCGATGATCCCGCGGGTATTAAATAAAAATTTGCGCAGTTCAAACATGGCGATAATAAACATGTTGTTGAAACTGCTGGGTGGATTATTGGTCATGTGCTGTCTCTATTCTTTTTTGCGCTAGGTTCAGGGGCTATGGTGCTTGGCGCGACTATGTTGGTGCGGTTCAGTTTCTCACCCTTGGGTAGACAGTGGATTGGTCCATAAGTGCCATGTTGCCCACATAGCACTTATTATCCATCGGTATTTATCAGTCATTATCTATCGCTAATTAGCTCAATGAGGCGATTAATTCATCGAGCTTTTGCGTCAGTTCGGCGACTTGTTGTTCAAGCTCTGTCACTCTGCTCACTAATTCAAGTGGCTCTGCGTCTACAGACACAGCGACATGGGCGACGGTTTGGCTCGCAGTTTCGAGTTGCGATGAGGCGGCAGAGAATAATTCCACATAACGGGATTCACGGCGACCAGCTTCTCTGGGTAATTGTTTTAAGAAGGGCTTTTCACGGCTCATTAATTGACGGATGCAATCTTCCACGTCGATCACGTCTTTAAATTCGTGTAGGCGGTTGCTGCGGGTCCGTAGTTCTCCCGGTGTTTGCGGGCCACGTAATAGCAACAAACAGACGATGGCGAGTGCGGCGGGGGACAGTTGAAGTTCGCTGAATTCGGTATTGCAGAACCTGTGTTTGTATTTAACGACGCGGCTGCCGAATCCCGACTGTTCGCTGATCAAACGTTTCCGATTTAGGGAATCAACGGCGATTTGCACTTGGGTTTCACTGAGTTCGAGTACGGGCTCGCGGCTGGTTTTTTGATTGCAGGCTAAGGTCAATGAGTTTAGCGAGAGTGGATATTGCTCGGGGGTGGTGATTTCTTTCTCAAGCAGGCATCCGATGACTCTGGCTTCGTGTAACGTGAGTTCCATATAAGCTCCAAAGAAAAAAGCATGGCTTTGTTTATAACAGAGCCATGCTTAATATCCTAGGAGTTGTCAGTCAAACTCAGCCTTAGTGATGGTAAACTGTACAATTTTAACGCTAAGTACTGAATAGAGTTGATTATTCTGCGGTTTCAGTCAAACGCAAACCATCATTATCTATGCTCAGTTGACCATTCTTAAATAAGCCACCTATGGCTTTTTTGAAGGCTTTTTTACTCATACCAAGCTGATCGTAAATGATTTCAGCATCGGTTTTATCGGTCAGGGCTAAGAAACCGCCAGCCTGTTTGAGTTTGATCAGAATGATGTGGGCGTGCTTATCTAACTCTTGTTTACTGCCTTGTTGCAGCACAAGATCGATTTTGCCATCGCGGCGCACTTGTTTGATGAAACCTTTGAGTCTTTGGCCGAAACGCAGTTTTTGGAACACTTCGTTTTCGTAAATCACGCCCCAATGGGCATGATTAATAATGGCTTTGTAGCCTAAATCTGTGGTGCCGCCGATGTATAAATCGACCTGCTCACCAACTGTGTACTCAGGCTCAGTCTTATCGAGGAACTTATCGATTTTTGATGAGGCCATGATGCGTTCATCGGCGCGGTTGGCGTGTACATAGACCAGATATGAGCGGCCTTCTTCAATAGGCTTATGTTGCTCACCGAAGGGCAGTAATAAATCTTTATCTAAGCCCCAGTCTAAAAAGGCGCCATAAGGGCCGGTTGCAACGGCTTTTAAATAGGCAAATTCGCCTACCTGTGCCAATGGACGGCGAGTGGTAGCAATCACGATATCTTCAGAATCTAGATACAGAAACACGTCAAGCAGATCACCGACTTGGCAGTCTTTTGGGGTGACTTTGTTTGGCAGCAGTACTTGCCCTAATTCGTGGGCGTTTAAATACACGCCAAAGCTGACTTGTTTTACAACCTCAAGTTTGCAGGTTTTACCTATCTGTACCATGGATCTCTCTGTGCATAATGGAATGTGATTCGGTTGCGATTATACACTTCGGTGCTGAAACTGCAGCATTATTGTCTTTGAGCTTTATCTTAGCGTGTGTGAGTCGCCACTTAGCGCAGGCTTGACCACGCATTGTGTCTCGGAGGAACCACTGATTTGTGGCGGGTTTGGCGCCGTGATATTGGTTGTTTGGCTTCGCTTAATGTTGGCAAATGTGTATCACTTGAGTGACACACAAAAATCAGGGATATTTACAGGGGTAAATGTCAATAAAAGTGACAAAGGTGATATAAAAAATATTGAACAGACTCGTACGACGTTTATGGGTTAACTAACTAATATTACTCTATTTAAAACCAATGGGTGGCGGGTGATTGTTAAGCAGGTGTTTATTATATTTTAATGTAAAAGATTAAATGAGATTCTTGCTTGCATTCTGTGACATTGCGCGGTTTAATTGCGCCGTTCAACGATTCCGCTCGTTGCAGACATTACAAATATTACGTGAGTAATAAAGGTTTTATGGTTCACCAGTCATTAACCGTGTAATTAACAGTAGATGTAGTTACATGGGGTTAAGAGGGTTTTTATTAGCTAATGCACAAGCATCCATTTTTTGCACTTTGCCTAAAAGTGTCACAATGCCAACGCTCGATTGTCGTACCATACGATGATACTGGCCTTAAGCATCTCACGTTGATCCGCATCAATTCTGGCCGCGAAGAAGCCAATAGTCCCCTGTTAAAATAATCTTGCCTAGCGATAAGCTGGTTTGGCGTTTTCGCTAGTTCAGTGTTATCGGTTTTCGTTTTCTACTTGTGTTATCGGTTTCTGAAGGTCTTAACCTCTTTTGAACGTCTTTAAGCTACTTATTAGCTTGATGTTTTAAGGATGCGACTCAGGATCTTATTTGGCTTTTTGGCGGTATTTTCGCCCTTTAGCCTGAGGATAAATGCAAGCGAGGCAAGTAAAGATAGCTTTACTGAGGTAAGGGAATCAGCTTTCCCGTCAATATGATACGATGTATTGCGCTAAGATGAGTTGTCTCTAGCGCTATTAATGAAAATCGCAGCAATGTCACTTACACTAGCGTGACGTTGCGGCATTAAGGAGAAGGTAAAATCTACCTTCGTGTATGTCAGGTAAGGTGTCCCTTTGCCTGGGTTTGTCGAACGGGCGGTTGTGCTATTAAGCCATAACCGTTTAACCCATTTTTTAATAGACGGGCTAAATAATAATGAATGATTGGTCTATTGATGATGCTCGTGCTGGGTACAATGTTACTCACTGGAGCCAAGGTTTTTATGGGATTAGCGATCAAGGTGAGGTGACTGTGTCACCGGACCCCAAAAATCCTGATTACAAGATTGGCTTAAATGAGCTAGCCAAAGACATGGTTAAGGCGGGAGTCGCTTTACCTGTACTAGTTCGTTTTCCGCAGATCCTGCACCACAGAGTGAACAGTTTGTGCCAAGCATTCGACCAAGCGATACAGAAGTACGAGTATCAGGCGGACTATTTGCTGGTTTACCCGATTAAAGTAAACCAACAGCAAACTGTGGTGGAAGAGATCCTGGCGAGTCAGGCATCAAAAGAAGTACCACAACTGGGTTTAGAAGCGGGCAGTAAGCCTGAGCTGATGGCTGTGTTAGCCATGGCGCAAAAAGCCAGTTCAGTCATTGTATGTAATGGTTATAAAGATAATGAATATATCCGTTTAGCACTGATTGGTGAAAAGTTAGGCCACAAGGTTTACATCGTTTTAGAAAAACTGTCTGAACTGAAAATGGTGTTAGCGGAATCTAAACGTCTGGGTGTGACACCGCGTTTAGGTCTACGTGCACGTTTAGCATTCCAAGGCAAAGGCAAGTGGCAGGCGAGCGGCGGTGAGAAATCTAAGTTCGGTTTATCTGCTGCGCAAATTTTGCTGGTTGTAGAGCAACTTAAGCAACACGATATGCTGGATTCGCTGCAATTGCTGCATTTCCACTTAGGTTCGCAAATCGCTAATATCCGTGATATTCGCCAAGGTGTGAGTGAAGCGGGTCGTTTCTACTGTGAATTACGTGAATTAGGCGCAAGCGTTAACTGCTTCGACGTCGGTGGTGGTTTAGCGGTGGATTACGATGGCACTCGTAGCCAAAGTAATAACTCGATGAACTATGGCCTGACTGAATACGCTAACAACATAGTTAACGTATTGACTGACATCTGTAATGAATACGAGCAACCTATGCCACGTATTATTTCAGAATCGGGTCGTTACTTAACGGCGCACCATGCTGTGCTTATCACCGATGTTATCGGTACTGAAGCTTATCAGCCTGAAGATATTCAACCGCCAGCGGAAGATTCACCACAGTTATTGCATAACATGTGGCATTCATGGTCTGAGATCAGCGGCCGCGCCGATCAACGTGCTTTGATTGAGATTTACCACGATAGTCAAAGTGACTTACAAGAAGCGCATTCGCTATTCGCTTTAGGTCAATTGACCTTAGCGGAGCGTGCGTGGGCTGAGCAAGCTAACCTGCGCGTGTGTCATGAAGTGCAAGGGCTATTGAGTGCGAAAAACCGTTATCACAGACCTATCATTGATGAACTCAATGAAAAGTTAGCTGATAAGTTCTTTGTTAACTTTTCATTATTCCAGTCATTACCGGATGCTTGGGGTATTGACCAAGTGTTCCCAGTATTGCCGTTATCGGGCTTAGATAAAGCCCCTGAGCGCCGTGCTGTCATGCTCGATATCACCTGTGACTCTGACGGTATTGTCGATCAATACGTTGATGGTCAAGGGATTGAAACCACGCTGCCAGTGCCAGCATGGAGTGCGGATAGCCCGTACCTGATTGGTTTCTTCCTTGTGGGTGCATACCAAGAAATCTTGGGTGATATGCATAACCTGTTTGGTGATACAAACTCAGCAGTGGTTCGCATCGAAGATAATGGTGTGACTAATATCGAATCTGTATTGGCGGGTGACACGGTTGCTGACGTATTGCGTTACGTTAACTTAGATGCGGTGGCCTTTATGCGCACTTATGAAGAGTTAGTGAATCTGCATATCGCCGAAGGTGAACGCGCACAAATTTTAGAAGAATTGCAACTAGGGCTGAAAGGCTATACCTATTTAGAAGATTTTTCTTAATTTCTAGCGTGTTAAAATAAATCAGCCTTGGGTAACCTCGGCTGATTTTTGTTTTTATAAGGACAGATTTTTCATTTTTATTGCCGTTTTAGTCGTGTAAAATCGCGTTGTTCTAGGATCAAGTAAAGGATGAGTGACGATCATGAGGTCAAAGGGTTGATGTTTTTTGAAGGTTCAGAAAAAAAACTCGAGATTATCGTGACGGCGTCTGCGCCGAATTTACGAGAACTCGATGTGAGTTTTTGGTCTGCCTTAGTCAACTGTGCCCACGCCGAGATACTGTCGCAGTTAAGTAATGCGGACTGTGATGCTTATCTGTTGAGTGAATCCAGCTTGTTTGTATGGCACGACAGATTTGTCATGCTCACCTGTGGTAACAGTACCCTAGTGGACGCCGCTTGTTACTTTATCGGCGCGCTTGGCGTGCCTGCCATGGCATTGGTGAGTTATCAGCGTAAAAACGAATACCAAGCTCATCTGCAAACCACGAGTTTTGCTGAGGATATTGGCAAACTGCGCCAACGTATCACCGGTAAAGCCTTTCGAGTGGGTCATCTCGACAGCCATCATCACTATTTTTTTTGCTCTGACAGTGATTATCGAGCACCAAAGGATGATCAAACCAGTGAGCTGTTGATGTACCATATTCGTGGCGAATTTGCCGACTATCTTAATGGCGGCTCGCAGAGTAAAGATGAGATTTGCGCTGCACTCGAACTTAACGATTTACTCCCTGAATTTGAGATTGACGCCCATTTATTTGATCCGTCAGGCTTTTCGATGAACGGTATTTGGGGCAAATATTATGTTACCTTGCATATTACGCCTCAAAGCGAGAATGCGTGCGCTAGCTCCTATGTGAGCTTTGAAACGAATCTGGATTTAGCACAGTATCCGCAAGATCTATTGGGGCGTCTATTAACCTTGTTTGCTCCTGTCAGTTGGGACACAATCCGCTTTAATACCGACGACTCAACGCAGGGATTTCCTGCCCATTTATGCTTAGGGCGGTGTTCATTAACGACCGAGCAAGGTTATGACATTGGTTTTAGCCACTATCAGCAGCTTCAGGCTGAAGTGCTGATCCCTGAACTCATGTGAATTTTTTGGCGTTTGCTTAAGGAAACCCTATGACAGATCTCAGTGATATCCGCCGCGAGTATGCCAAAGGCGGCTTAAGACGTGCCGACTTACCGCAAAATCCGATGGATTTGTTTGAACTGTGGATGATGCAGGCGAGGGATGCAGAGCTTAGCGATCCCACCGCCATGTGTGTGGCGACGGTGGATGAGCACGGCCAACCTTTTCAACGAATAGTATTACTTAAGCGTTTTGATGACACAGGTTTCGTATTTTTTACTAACCTTGGCAGCCGCAAAGCACAGCAAATTGCTGCTAATAATAAAGTCAGTTTGCATTTCCCTTGGCATCCTCTAGAGCGTCAAGTATCGGTGCTCGGAGAAGCGCAGGCACTGTCCACCGCTGAAGTGCTTAAATACTTTATGACCCGTCCTAAGGACAGCCAAATTGCGGCTTGGGTATCGCAGCAGTCGAGTAAACTCAGCGCTAGACAAGTCCTTGAAGGCAAATTCTTCGAAATGAAAGCTAAGTTCGCCAAGGGCGATGTGCCTTTACCCAGTTTTTGGGGCGGTTACTTAGTGAGACCTTCGAGTATCGAGTTTTGGCAGGGTGGAGAACATAGGCTGCATGATCGTTTTATGTATACCCGCCATGATGCCGAGTGGGAAATCGATCGTTTAGCGCCTTAGTACGGTGCATAGTACGATAGCTCGGCATAAAACTGAGCTCGTGAACCTAACAACAGAGTTAAAAGACATTGAGTGATTATAAAATTTGGGTTGATGCGGATGCATGCCCTAATCCTATCAAAGAAATCCTGTTTCGGGCGGCGGAGCGCAAAGCCCTGCCGCTGGTGCTGGTGGCTAATCAAATGATCCGCGTACCGCCATCTCCCTATATCAGCCAAATTCGAGTCGGTGCGGGATTTGATGTGGCCGATCAATATATTGTCGATCATGTTGAACCGACGCATTTAGTGATCACCGCGGATATTCCCTTAGCGGCTTTAATCATTGAAAAGGGCGCCTTGGCGCTCAATCCCCGTGGCGAGCTTTATACCGTCGATAACATAAAACAAAAGCTGACGATGCGCGATTTTATGGAAGATTTGCGCGGTTCTGGCGTGCACACTGGCGGGCCTGATTCGTTTTCTCAAGCAGATAAACAGGCTTTTGCCAATAGCTTAGATAAATGGTTAGTGCGCGTATGAATCATAGTTTACTGGTCGCTAATGGATAAACAGAGTATCTTTAGCTTAAGTTAGGTGATGTTGATCACGTTTAACTGGGCAGGATTTTAGCCTGTTGCGGATGTCGAATTTCTTTACGACATGGCTTTTAAACTCACTCTTTAAGGACGGATATGATGAAGAAATGGATGGGAATTGTCGCCTTATCTGCTATGGCCAGTTTTAGCTGTGCCGCGCAATGGCAAGTGATGGAACAAGATTCGCGAGTCAGTTTTATTTCGGTAAAGAAAGGTGATATAGGTGAAGTCCATCACTTTAAACAACTCAAAGGTACGCTAAAAGATAACGGTCAATTTGAATTAACAATTCCACTAATCGGTGTGGCAACGGGTATTGATGTCCGCGATGAGCGGATGCAAAATTTGTTATTTGAAGTGTCTTTGTATCCAGAGCTGAAACTGTCATCACAAGTAGACCCTAAGATACTAAAAAATCTTGGCGTCGGTGAGAGTAAAGTTTTTGATATTGATGGAAAAATTGCGTTACACGGCAAATCGCAAACTAAGGTTTTTTCGGTGATTATCACTAAAGTTTCTGATAACAAACTTTTAGTGAACAGTTTTCAACCGGTAATTGTTAATGCCAATGAGTTTGATCTTGTTGCTGGGATTGATAAATTACGTGAAATTGCGGGTTTATCGAGCATTAGTCAAGCTGTTCCTGTGTCATTTGTACTAACCTTAACTCAGTAACTTCAATAAGATTGGTATAGATCAATACGTCTGTTATCGAAGATAGGCTAGAGTTAAATAAGTGGCGTATGCGAGATCTTGATAAGAAGCCGAGCTTTTGGCTTCTTTGATATTTTCTGATGTGCTATTAATAGCATCACAATAGATATTAAGTTAATGAGTTTAAAGGGTAAAAAATGGTCACAGATAAAGATGGTTACATGCATTTGGTCCAGTATTTAACTGAACATCTTGGCTTATTTGAAACACCAAGTTCAGAGGTAGTTTCAGACGATACTGTGATGGAATTATTTGAAGAGCAATTGTCGGCACAGATCATTATGGTGTGTGGCCAAAATCCATCGTTGTCTTTTACGCAACGTAATGTGATTATCCGTGAAGTGGATGCAATTGTGTATGATTTAGAAGAGATTTTAGCTTCAGTTGCCAACCATAAAGCGACTCCCGCACAGACTTTATTTATTACTGAGTTTTCTAGTTTGATTAAGAATTTGTTCGATCAAGAAATCGCTAAACTTCAAGTGAGTGCTTAGTCAGAATAGCAATTAGATTATTTATTAATGCATGATTTTAGGTAAGTCAGGACTAATACTATTTTTTAGCAGCGTAAATCACCATCGTTTGAGTACCATGTGTTTCCTCACACTTATTGTTAACCTCGAGCAGTAGCAGCCTTGAGTGTGAGGTAAATATCTTCTCTTTGCTTCACCTCATGTTATTTCGTATGGTCACCATTTTTCATCGAGTTCTGCGACTAAGTTTTGTTACTGGGTTATGCGAGTTATCGCTGTGGATTCGCTCCTTTTGGCGTCATTTGCATTGCTGATGTGTATGTATAAAATGGTGTTAGCTTAAAATAAAAAGCCCATCTTTCCCGCATTTATGTCATTGTCTGTGTATCTTTAGTGTATGAGCTTTAACTATTTTTCCCTTCATGTATTGATAAGGAGTGTTCAATGCTAACGATTTCTTCGGGTCATGCTGATGATATATTGGCAGTGGTCGCATCTGGCCGTGTTAACCATGGGGATGTTGAAGGCTATTTGGTTCCCGCCATAGAAGCCAAGCTGCAAGACCACGCCAGCATTCGCCTTTGGTACGAGTTTTCCCCTGAATTTGAAGGTATATCCGTTGGGGCCCTGTGGGATGATGCGGTATTAGGTTTATTTCATTTAAGTGATTTTTCAAGGGTCGTGATGATTGCCAATGCCACTCAAACAAATGCTATGGTTAATGCACTAGCCTGCATGCTGCCATGTCCGGTAAAGGTATTTACCGCCGATGAACATAGCCAAGCCAAGGCATGGTTAGATCAATAACGCACCTTTGTTTATTGCGGTTCTAAATCTGTACTCAGTGGCCAACGACATTGAATGTGTGTGCCTTGGTTCAAGTGGCTACTGATGCTAAGGCTGCCATTGAGATCATTTTTAAGCCACAGATTTATACAGGTCAGCGTTCCAAGGCAGAGTTCTTGCGCTAGTTCTTGCCGTAACTGTGCGAGTTGCGGCTCTGTCATACCTATCCCATTATCGATAATACTGATGTGTAACTCTTCGCTCGACTTGTCGATATTAATGGTTATTTCACGCTGTTCATTGTGAGCTTTAAATGCATGATTCAACGTGTTGGTGATTAGACGATAAAACAGCTGCAAATATTGCCATGAAGGGCCATCAATGATGATATTTTCTTCACAATTTAACGCTATTTCCACATTTGTTTTAGCTAATTGTACCTTTAGCAACCCTAAGAGATGGCGCATAAATTGTGCGAGATGCAGTGGCCGAATGTCATTTTGATAATTCGTTAATAACTGGGCAATATGTCGCAATTTATCTGCCTGAGTCACCATGATTTCGGTGATCTGATTTTGGTCGTTAGCATTATCTATTGGCTGAAGTTGGCACACTTTGGCGAGTAGCTGATCTTGCTCATGCATAATTTGCGTCATCATTTCAGCTAGAAAATTTTGCATTAGCTGTTGGCTTTGTTCACGACTGAGATTGAGTTGATGATGTTTCTCAAGCAATTGGGTTGATTTGTCTTGGAGCAGATAGAGTTCATGGTTATGTTGATTACTGAGGCGAACTTGTTCTTGTAGGTGATTAAGCGCCTCGACTTGCCCTAAAAGTAACTTTTCTTGTTCTTGCTCTTTAATTTTTTGTAAGGTGATATCAAAGGCGATAGCACCGACTGCAATAACGGTATCGTCATCATCTTTGATCTTAAATTTAGTCACGATATAAATAAGATTGCCTAGGGGCGATGGAATAGCTTCTTCGAAGTTTATGGCTTCATGATTATGCAGAACGCGTCGATCATTTTGTTGATACTCGTGGGCAAATTGGCTGGGAAATATCTCAAAATCAGAGGTGCCAATAATGCATCTGCGTTCTATACCTAAGATTTCACAATATTTGTCATTGACTAGAATATATTTACCGTGAAGATCTTTGATATAGATGAGATTTTGAGAAAATTTAAGCAAAGCCCTCAATTGTTCTTTATGGCGCTTTAACTCCAGTTGAAACAGATTTTGGCTCTGCAATTGCTGTTCTAGTGCCAGGTTACTCGCATCTAAGCTCGCCATTGCCACTTCAAGTTGTCGAGTACGCGATAGGAATGTTTTTGCCAATAAGCCAATTTCGTCATGGCTGTTATTGGCTTTGAGTTCGATAGAGGCGGAATCATTACGTTTTAAGGCTTGGACGATTTCAATAATGGGGGTGATAAATAGTCGGTGCTGGAGTAAGAATAATAGAATTAAGCCTAATAGTTGAATACAGACTAAATAAACGCCGACCTTTTCGATTAAATGTTTAGCGGTATCCTGCAGCGGTGAAATTGGGGTGACGACAAGTACCTTCCAATAGGTATTTGGCATGAGAAATACCGAAACGAGAGATGCCGTTTTAAGGATTGGATCATGGGTCAAAGTTACCGACGTCAGTAATTTCGGGACAGTAAAATGATTTAAGGCATTGTTATTTACGATGGCCGCTAACATGTCACGCTCATTTTGATGACTTAGTCTCGTTAGATGCTGCATCTGTTCTTGGGTAAAAACGCGCTCGGCAATCGCCGCTTCTATAAAGGCTTTATCTGCACTCTGTAATGCGACTTCGACGGGGCTGAAATCTGGCTGTTGGCTGGTGAGATGATTGAAGGTGACGAAAGAATGATTGGTATTGGTTTGATGCTTAAGATCGTTATTGGCATCTGGATAGGCGAGTACTTGGTTTTGATGATCTAAGGCTATGACATAGCCTCTGACATTAATCATAGTATTGCGTAATAGCACATTGAGCTTTTCTAAACTGATATCCACAGTGGCGGCACCAATAAACTGATGGTCCATCCACATAGCGCCTGAGGCTGTGATCATTGACTCATGGGTTGTCGGATCGAAATAAGATTTTGACCAGAAAATTTTACCAGCAGGAAAATAGCGCGTCGGGCGATACCATTCTTCGGTGTGGTAGCTTGGGAATGTGTCTTTGTTATAGGAATCAATGGCGACTAATTCATCGTTTACATTGTGTGCCCAAAACAGGCTATCTCGAAATTTTTGCTGATTAAACGCGCCGGGTTCCGGCCAGACGCCACCGCCAGAGATGATGCGTTGTTGACTATCGAGTTTCAGCAACGTGGGAATGGTTTTCACCAGTTGCTCATGATCATAGCGGTAAAGTTTGGCAATACTGGAAATAGAGTCGACTACGGTTTCAACCTGTGAAGTCATTTCTTGCAGTTTGGCGATAATCAACTGGCCATAGTTTTGGTTTAACACGGCTTGCTGATCAAGAACTTGTTGGCGTTGAATGCTCAGCATGACCCAAGCTGTACTACAAATCAAAATAGCGGCAATGACGAGCTGAATAAGGCTAAATTTGAATGGCAAACTGTTTTGCCATTGGGTTAATGGCGTGCGTGGCTCAGATGTCGAACTTTTTCCCATAATCCCCAGTTTCCAAATCACCACTTTTCATTGAGCCAGTGTAGCGCTTTCTCACTGTTTTGCTATTGGCATATGTTTAAGTTGCGAGGATTGAATGGGATAAGTGGAATACAATCGTCAATAAAAAGGCAGGTTTTATGCCTGCCTTATCTCAAACTTGTTATTTATAAAGAGACGGTTTATTTGAACCACTTAGGACAGGCACAATAAAGAGTAACCAAGCGACTAAGAAGCCACTGAAGGCAACTACCATCCATTCGGGCATCGTTACACCCATAAAGACCCAAGGTACATCAGTACACATGCCAGTAGGCATCATAACGGCAGGGAACCATTCGTGTAATGGCATCCAAGCTGGAAATTCAGGTAAGAATGAGCAGGTTGAAAAAGGGGATGGGTTGGCTTGCATATCTACGAGCGATAAAGCTAGTTTTAATCCCCAAGTTGCACTGATGGCCCAGAGCACGGCAGCTAAGATCCTTACTATTCGATATTTTGGGGCTGTCATGCCAATGAGGCCTGCTGCCAATAAACCAAAAATAGCGAGTCTTTGGTAAATACACATGACACAGGGTTCCAGTTTCATGACATATTGAAAATACAGGGCGGCTGCTTCTAACCCAAGGGCTGTGCCTGCGAGAATAAACCAAGATGAACGGGAATGGGCAAAGCGAGTCATTACAGTCAAAGTGAGCTCCATATCAACAAAAAACGCCCTCAGACATGGGGCGTTTTTTGGACTCTACTTATTAAATAAAGTTCAGTCAATAAAGAAGATTAATGTCCAGTCATCGGCTCTAAAACTTCACTAGCGCTGTGATGGATGATTATCTGGGAATCATAGAAATATTGGGTGGCTTGTTCTAAGAAACCCGTTTGAATCGCCATGACACCTACAATAGACAGCACGATAGTGTAAGGTAATGCCATCCATACCATTCTGCCATAGGATAAGCGGATAAGTGGCGCTAGGGCTGAGGTTAGTAGGAACAAGAACGCCGCTTGACCATTGGGCGTGGCAACCGAAGGTAAGTTAGTTCCAGTATTAATCGCAACGGCCAGCAAGTCGAATTGATCACGGCTGATTTGACCGTTAATCAATGCCGCTTTCACTTCGTTAATGTACACAGTGCCGACGAACACGTTATCACTCACCATAGACAGCAATCCGTTGGCGATATAAAAAATCACCAACTGAGTATTGCCTTGATAACTCAGTGCCCATTGGATCACTGGTGCGAATAAGTGCTGGTCGATAATCACGCCAACAACCGCAAAGAAGACAGCTAATAACGCGGTAAAAGGCAGTGCTTCTTCGAAAGCTTTACCGAGGGCATGCTCATCGGTAACGCCGTTAAAGGCTGTGGTTAAAATAATCACAGAAAGACCAATTAGGCCCACAGAAGCCAAGTGTAATGCAAGTCCTGCGATCAACCAGACACCCACTAAGGCTTGGACGATTAACTTCATGTTGTCTTTATTGGTACGGCGCGCATCTTCATGGGCGGCATATTCACATAAGATCCGATGAACGGCCGTTGGCAACTTAGCGCCATAACCAAAAATGCCAAATTTTTCAACTAAGTAACAAGTTAAGATACCCGAGATTAATACTGGAACAGTAACGGGTGACATACGCACGGCGAATTCACCAAATTGCCAATTTGCTTGCGCGGCGATAATAAGGTTTTGTGGTTCACCGACCATAGTACACACGCCGCCCAGCGCAGTACCCACACCCGCATGCATTAACAGATTACGTAGGAAACCACGGAATGCACTGAGTTCTTCTTCGTTTAACTGATCTTCACCATCATCATTTTTACCTTCAGAGGTATGATCGTGATCGGCGCCGAAATCTTTTCCAGAAGCGACCTTGTGGTAAATAGAATAGAAACCCACAGCGACCGCGATAATGACGGCAATAACCGTTAACGCATCTAAGAAGGCTGATAAAAAGGCTGAAGCCAAACAAAACATTAATGACACTAAAATTTTAGAGCGCACTTTAGTAATGATTTTCGTGAAGCCAAATAGCAGCAATTGCTTCATGAAATATATACCAGCGACCATAAATACCAAGAGTAATAATACTTCGAGGTTGGCTTCTATTTCATGTAAGACTTGGCTTGCCGATGTCATTCCGATCGCGACGGCTTCAATTGCCAATAATCCGCCGGGCTGTAATGGATAGCATTTTAATGCCATTGCTAAGGTAAAAATAAATTCAAGCACCAATACCCAACCAGCCACAAAGGGGTCGACATAGAAAAAGAGTATTGGATTGATAATTAAAAATGACAGTATTGCGGTTTTGTACCACTTAGGAGAATTTCCTAAGAAGTTCCCAATAAACGCCTGACTCATTGTCGCCGGCATGGCAGCCTCTCTTCTAATTATGTTAAAAATTGCACGTGATTATTATCAATACCTGCGTTAGTTAAATGAGTCTAGCCTAAAGAGAAAGCTAATGTAATGAGTTACTGATACCGACATTTCAAAAAGCGGAGCTAAGCGGCAAAATTGGCCCATCCTGTATTGACCTTGGTCGTTTTTTTGAACGATTCTGTGACATTTACACGGCGATAACACAGTGATTTTAAGTGAATGGTTTCCATTTTTTACCGCTCTGGTATGATCAGTGACCATTACGACGCACAACAACTGGATAAGTGGGCTGATGATTATCAATGCCAAAGGACCTGCAAGTTTTGCAGAGAAGTATATTGTGAGATCAATTTGGGAAAACAAATTTCCTCCAGGGTCCATTTTACCGGCTGAACGTGAGCTTTCAGAATTGATTGGTGTGACTCGCACCACTCTGCGTGAGGTGCTACAGCGCTTGGCGCGTGACGGTTGGTTGAAAATTCAGCATGGCAAACCAACACGGGTTAACAACTTTTGGGAAACTTCAGGCTTAAACATCCTTGAGACTATTGCTGATTTGAATCCCGAGGGTTTTCCGGTATTGGTTGACCAACTCTTGTCAGCTAGAACGAACGTCAGTGCTATCTATTTTCGCGGTGCTTTGCGTTATAACCCGGATACCGCTGTGGAGGTACTTGCAAAGATTCACCAGCTTGAAGATACGGCTGAATCCTATGCTGAATTTGACTACTTACTGCATCACACCTTAGCGTTTTCGTCTGGAAATCCACTTTACGTTTTGATATTAAACGGATTTAAAGGTTTGTATAGTCGAGTTGGTCGTTATTACTTTACCAGCTCAGATGCGCGTTTATTAGCATTGAACTTTTACAAAGAATTAGAACTGTTGGCTCAGGCGAAAAATTACCTCGATGTCTCTGCGCTAATGCGTACCTATGGCATGAATAGCGGTAAGATGTGGTTACAATTACGCGAAGATATGCCAGCTTCTATTGCTCAAGATCATTAATCTCTGTGAGTGATATTGCGTTAAGATAGCGCTAAATAAACAAAAAGGCCGTTTCAATTGGAAACGGCCTTTTTATTGTGCTTATTATTCTGGTTTATTGGCTTCAGGGCAGGATGCTAAGACGCTAATACTCGCATCTGCATTTTTTTGCTCTAAGGTGACAGTGAAACCCCATAATCGATGTAAATGCTTTAATACTTCTTTATGGCTATTGGCTAAGGGAATATCGTTATTTGGCACATAATGTAAGGTTAAGGATCGATCACCGTTGATTTCCACATTATGTACTTGGATATTTGGCTCAATATTAGACAGGTTATATTGTTGTGATAGTAACTGGCGAATATCTTGATAGCCCCGTTCATCGTGGATTGCAGATACCGAAAGATAATTGCGTTTCTCATCATCATGGATACCAAACAATTTAAATTGGCGGATAACTTTAGGTGAGAGATATTGGCTAATAAAACTTTCATCTTTAAAGTTTTGCATCGCAAAGTGTAAGGTTTCAATCCAATCGCTGCCAGCAATGTCGGGAAACCAAGCTTTATCTTCATCGGTTGGATTTTCACAAATACGCCGAATATCGGTGAACATGGCAAAACCTAAGGCGTATGGGTTGATGCCACTGTAATAACGACTGTTGTAATCGGGTTGGGCCACAACGCCTGTATGACTTTGCAAAAACTCGATCATGAAGCGGTCAGTGACCACGCCATCGTCGTACAAGTGATTCAAGATAGTGTAATGCCAGAAGGTTGCCCAGCCTTCATTCATGACTTGAGTTTGTTTTTGCGGATAAAAATATTGCGCCATTTTACGCACAATACGGATTATTTCCCTTTGCCATGGTTCAAGCAAAGGAGCGTTTTTCTCGATGAAATATAAAATATTTTCCTGCGGTTCGGCGGGGAAACGACGTTTTTTCGATTGAGACTGCTCATGTTGATGGGTCGGAATCGTGCGCCATAAATCATTTACTTGGCTTTGAAGGTAAGCCTCGCGATCCTTTTGTCTTGCTTGTTCTTCCCTGAATGAGATTTCAGAGGGACGTTTATAACGATCGACACCGTAGTTCATTAGCGCATGACAGGAGTCTATGACGCTTTCGACTTGTTCTACACCGTATTTTTGCTCGCAGTCACTTATGTAGTTTTTAGCAAAGACAAGGTAGTCAATAATCGAGCTCGCATCTGTCCATGTCTTAAATAAGTAATTGTTTTTAAAAAAGCTGTTATGTCCGAAACAGGCGTGAGCTATCACCAGCGCCTGCATTGTGATGGTGTTTTCTTCCATTAAGTAAGCGATGCAGGGGTTAGAGTTAATCACAATTTCATAGGCGAGCCCCATTTGGCCACGTTTGTAACCTTGCTCGGTTTCGATAAAACGTTTGCCGAAAGACCAATGGGTGTAACCTATGGGCATGCCTATGCCAGCATACGCATCCATCATCTGTTCTGCTGTGATGACTTCAATTTGATTTGGGTAAGTGCTGAGTTTATAGAGCGCTGCCACCCGCTCAATTTCCTTGAGGTAGTCCTGAAGTAGCTCGAAGCTCCAGTCGGGACCATCGCTCAGTGGTGTCCAAGATGTTGATTTAGTTATCCCCATAGTGCCCCCTTAAACCGCTTGTTTCTTGAATAGCTCCCTAAAGACAGGGTAAATATCTTCGGCTTGACGTATATGCTGCACGGCGATGTTGTCGTAATGCTGTTGCAGGGATTCATATTCGCGCCACAGGGTTTGATGGGCGCGATTGGTGATTTCGATATAGCTGTAGTAGCGCACCAGTGGCAATATTTTTTGTTCTAATAATTGCCTACAGGTAGGTGAATCGTCGGCCCAGTTATCCCCGTCGGATGCTTGTGCCGCATAGATATTCCATTCATCGGCGGGGTAGCATGCTTGTTGAATTTCATGCATTAATTTCAATGCACTGGACACTATGGTGCCGCCCGTTTCTTGGGAGTAAAAGAACTCGTGTTCATCGACTTCTTTGGCTTGGGTATGGTGGCGAATGTAAACCACTTCTAAATTTTTATAGGTACGAGTGAGGAACAGATACAGCAAGATATAGAAGCGTTTTGCCATATCTTTAGTTGCCTGATCCATAGAACCAGACACATCCATTAAACAGAACATCACAGCTTGACTAGAAGGGATTTCCCTTTTGGAATAGTTATTAAAGCATAGATCGAAGGTATCGATAAACGGCACTCTGGCAATCTTTTGTTTTAACTCCTCAATTTGGGCTTTTAAATCCAAAATCAACTCGGCCTTAGTGCCTGGAATATTTTCCAGTTCAGCAAGCTCTTGTTCTAACTCTTTTAATAGTTTCTTTTTACTGGCCGACATCGCAATGCGACGAGCAAGGGATGAACGTAATGAACGGACAATATTGATGTTAGCGGGGACGCCATCATTGGTGAACCCAGCACGGTAGATTTGGTATTCCACCAGTTTATTGAGGCGATTTTTTTGTAGATTGGGGAGTTCTAAGTCCTCAAACAATAACTCTAGATACTCGTCTTTAGAGATTTCGAACACAAAGTCATCGTCGCCTTCACCCGAGTTTGAGGCCTCGCCTTTGCCCGAACCGCCGCCTGAACCACCAGGTGGTCGGTCAATTTTATCGCCACGGGTAAATTGGTCATTACCGGGATGCACTCTATCCCTGACACCGCCTTTGCCTTGGTGAAACATAGGTTCACTGATATCCCGTGTTGGGATACTGATTTTTTCGCCTTTATCTACATCCGTTACGCTGCGACGAGTCACTGCATCGCTGACGGCTTTTTTAATTTGTTGCTTATATCTATTGATAAAGCGTTGGCGGTTGACTGTGCTTTTTCCTTTCGCATTCAACCGTCTATCGATAAAGTTCGCCATACGCACCTCCCAAAACCCAGCGAAGGCTTTGGCAACACCAAAGCCCTGTACTTAGTTAGCGCAAGTTTAAGAAGATTTACGAACTCGTAAATACCACTCAGACAAGAGTCGGACTTGTTTTTTGGTATAGCCTTTCTCCATCATGCGATTGACGAAATCATCGTGTTTGCGTTGATCGTCGTTCGACGTTTTGGCGTTAAAGGAAATAACAGGCAGTAAATCTTCTGTGTTGGAGAACATTTTCTTCTCGATCACAGTGCGAAGTTTCTCGTAGCTGGTCCAGAGCGGATTGTTACCCTCATGGTTCGCGCGGGCGCGCAGCACAAAGTTAACGATTTCATTACGGAAATCTTTAGGATTGCTGATCCCCGCGGGCTTCTCAATCTTTTCAAGTTCAGCATTGAGGGCGGCGCGGTCGAATAGCTGGCCTGTTTCTGGATCGCGGTATTCTTGATCTTGGATCCAAAAATCGGCGTAGGTAACATAGCGGTCGAAGATATTTTGGCCGTATTCAGAGTAAGACTCTAAGTAAGCGGTTTGAATCTCTTTACCGATAAACTCCACATATTTAGGGATCAAATAACCTTTTAGGAATTCAAGATAACGTTCGGCGGTATCGCCGGGGAACTGTTCTTGTTCAATTTGTCGTTCGAGGACATAGAATAAATGTACTGGGTTGGCGGCGATCTCTGAATGGTCGAAGTTAAATACCCGCGACAAAATCTTAAAGGCGAAACGGGTGGATAGTCCATTCATGCCTTCATCGACACCTGCGTAATCACGGTATTCTTGGTAAGACTTAGCCTTAGGATCGGTATCTTTCAGGCTTTCACCGTCATATACCCGCATCTTAGAGTAGATGGAGGAGTTTTCAGGCGGCTTGATGCGTGACAACACACTAAATTGCGCTAAGGTTTCTAAGGTGCCGGGAGCGCAGGGCGCTTTCGATAACTCAGAGTTGATTAGCAGTTTTTGATAGATTTGCAGCTCTTCTGAGACCCGTAAACAGTATGGCACTTTGACTATGTAAACACGGTCGAGGAAGGCTTCGTTGTTTTTGTTGTTTTTGAAGGTTGACCACTCGGACTCGTTTGAGTGAGCCAGAATAATCCCGCTATAGGGCAAGGCCGATAAGCCTTCTGTGCCGTTATAGTTACCTTCTTGCGTCGCAGTCAGTAGTGGATGCAGCACTTTAATTGGTGCCTTAAACATCTCGACGAATTCCATCACCCCTTGGTTTGCACGGCACAATGCGCCTGAATAGGCGTAAGCATCGGGATCATCTTGGGAGAAATGTTCGAGTTGCCGAATATCGACTTTACCGACAAGGGACGAAATATCTTGGTTGTTTTCATCACCAGGTTCAGTTTTCGCTATTGCCACTTGGTTCAGAATGGATGGAAAGACTTTTACCACGCGAAATTTGGAGATATCGCCACCAAACTCATGCAGACGTTTTACCGCCCAAGGCGACATGATAGTTTTCAGATAACGGTTGGGAATGTTGAATTCATCTTTTAACAGCTGTCCATCTTCTTCCACATCAAACAGGCAGAAGGGGTGATCGTTGACTGGGCTACGTACCCCATTTGCGCTCAGAATGTAAATGGGTACTTTTTGCATTAGGGCTTTGAGTTTTTCGGCGAGCGATGACTTACCGCCGCCCACTGGGCCCAGTAGGTATAAAATTTGTTTGGATTCTTCTAATCCTTGAGCCGAGTGCTTTAGGTAAGCCACAATTTGCTCTATGGCGTCTTCCATGCCGAAGAAATCTTTAAATGCGGGATAGCGTGAAATAAGTCGATTCGAAAAAATACGGCTAAGTGTTGGATTTTTTGCGGTATCAATGACTTCTGCTTCACCAATTGCAAGCAGTAGTCGCTCTGATGCTGACATGTAAGCGCTGCGATCTCCCTTGCAGATGTCCAGAAACTCCTGCAAAGAATATTCTTCATCGAGTTTTTGTTCGTAGCGCTTTTGGTAATGCTCGAAAATGCCCATATAAACCCCCTGAAACGCCAGTGATGTCATGGAACGGATAACTGGCTAGCCAGCCTCCTACTCTAATCTTAGACACAAACTCACTATCTGTGTCAAAAAAATATCAAATAAAAACAATAACAAATAGTTGCAAACGCAATTATTGCACTTGTAGTTAGCGGAGGATGAATCGGTAGGATAAGGGATGGGCGGCAAACGAGGGGCATAAAAAAAGAGCCACTAGGGCTCTTTTTACTGGGATTAACCCACTGCTCATTCGGCAGTAAACAACGTTAGGTTAAATGAATTAACCTGCGAAGTTTTGGTTAACGAAGTCCCAGTTAACTAATTGCCAGAAGTGGGCAAGATAGTCAGGACGCACGTTACGGTAATCGATGTAGTAAGCGTGTTCCCACACGTCAACTGTCATGATTGGCGTTACTGTGCTGTCAGTCAGTGGCGTCGCTGCATTGCTAGTGTTAACGATAGCAAGAGTGCCATCGGCTTTTTTCACTAACCATGTCCAAGCGCTACCGAAGTTGTTTACTGCTGAATCAGTAAATTGCGCTTTGAATGCGTCGAATGAACCGAAAGCGGCATTGATTGCATCAGCAACTGGGCCTGTTGGTTCGCCGCCAGCATTAGGGGCTAAGCAGTTCCAGTAGAAAGTGTGGTTCCACACTTGAGCTGCGTTGTTAAATACGCCACCCGTAGAAGTCTTGATGATATCTTCTAAAGATTTGCCAGCGAAATCAGTTCCTTCGATTAAGCCGTTTAGTTTCACAACATAAGTGTTGTGGTGCTTGCCGTAGTGGTATTCTATGGTTTCTTGAGAAATGTGTGGTTCTAGTGCGTTCTTTGCATATGGTAATGCGGGTAATTCGAAAGCCATTAGTATCTCTCCATGGTCTTAGGTTATCGTTTCTTAAACGTGCTCACTTAGGACTATTGTACCGATAAAATTTGTGATGTGAATCATTGTTTAGCTAATTGACTAGATAGACGCCATCGAAAAATCAAATGTCGACATAACCTTACAAACTGTGGGATTTTGTTCTGCGTCTAGCTGACGTACAATAGTCGCATTGAGTCAACGTCATCCTACTTAGGAATCAAAATGGAAACAGTAGAGAAAATTAAGCAGCAGATCACGGAAAACCCTATCATTGTTTATATGAAAGGCTCTCCTAAGTTACCAAGCTGTGGCTTCTCGTCACAGGTAGCTCAGATCATGATTAACTGCGGCGAGCAGTTTGCATTCGTGGATATTCTTCAGCATCCAGACATTCGCGCAGAATTACCTAAGTTTGCTAACTGGCCGACTTTTCCACAATTGTGGATTGAAGGCGAGTTGATCGGTGGGTGTGATATCGTAGTGGACATGTTCCAAAAAGGCGAATTACAACCTTTGATCAAAGCGGCTGCCGCTAAGATCAAGACTGAAGAGTAAGAGTTAATTCTTACTTCATAAAAATATTGCTTCATAAAAAAGCCGCCGTGATTGATATCACGGCGGCTTTTTTATGGTGGTTTCTTAAGAAACGATCAATTTTATAAAGTGGTCATTTTTCAACGACCTACTTCGAAATTGATCGAGTCTTCAAGCCGTGATTAATGAGGCGTCACATCAGACTCGTGGTGTTTATTGTGTGGCTTAGTCGCGGGTAATAGTAAGTTCATGGTAATAGCGACAATACCGCACAAGCTAATACCAGTCAGACTGAATGAACCTATGCCAAATGCCATGCCGCCGATACCAAAGACTAAGGTAACACCGACAATACTTAAATTACGTGGCTCTGATAAATCCACATGATTACGAATAAGGGTGTTGAGGCCAACTGCGGCAATGGAACCAAATAGCAAACACATGATACCGCCCATCACTGGGACGGGGATAGTTTGCATCAGCGCACCTAGTTTGCCAACGAAGGCTAAAGTGATGGCGGTAATGGCAGTCCAAGTCATGATCTTAGGATCAAAATTTCGGGTTAAGGTTACTGCACCTGTCACTTCAGAGTAAGTTGTGTTCGGTGGACCACCAAAGGCTGCGGCTGCAATTGTGGCAATCCCGTCACCCGTTAGCGTGCGATGCAGGCCGGGTTTTTTCATAAAATCTTTACCCGTGACGTTGGATATCGCCAGAATATCACCTATATGTTCTACCGCAGGGGCGATTGCCACTGGGATCATAAATGCGATGGCATACCAGTTTAATTCTGGCGCGACAAATTTAGGAATAGCAATCCAGCTTGCAGCGGTCACGACGGCAAAATCAACAATACCAAAGGCTAGGCTTAAACTGTAACCTACTATAATACCTGCTAAAATCGGCATCACTTTGAGTAGGCCCTTTGCGAAAATCGCCACCGCGATAGTGGTACCAAGCGATGCGAGCGAAATAAATAACGCCGTATTTGTAGCGACTAAAGTCAAGCTACCATCACCACTCTTGCCTAATGCCATATTCACTGCCACGGGGGCTAAGCCAAGGCCGATAATAATGATCACAGGTCCCACTACGACTGGGGGCAATAGTCTGTGAATAAAGTCAGTGCCGCGCACTTTAACTAAGGCGCCGAGCATGACGTAGACCACGCCCGCGGCCATAATGCCGCCCATTGTGGATGGAATTCCCCAAGTCTGCACGCCATAAAGTATGGGGGCAATAAAGGCGAAGGAAGATGCGAGGAAGATAGGCACTTGGCGTTTAGTAATCAATTGGAAGAGTAGGGTACCGATACCTGCGGTAAACAATGCCACACTGGTGTCGAGCCCTGTAAGTAGCGGCATTAGTACTAGGGCACCGAAGGCCACAAATAGCATTTGCGCGCCCTGTAAGGGGATAGCGAGTCGTCTCATTTATTATTCTCGTTAATTTAGGGTAAACCGCCAAATGATAACAGTTTGTTGGATTTTGAGCAGGAGAAAATCGCCTGTTTTGCCGACGTTGATCACTGTTTGGGTTTTCTGTGCTATGGCTGGCACGGAAATGGGGCTAAATTTTGGCAAGACTCGCTTAAGGCGCTAACTATGGTACAATTTGCCTCATCTGACGCTACTTCAACTACTCAAAGATGCTGAAATTCCTATTGAAGCCGAGCTTAATTGCATTTCTATATTGTCTGTTCACGATTAATAGCGTCAATGCTGTTGAGGTGAGTAAATTAGATGAGGCCAATGTGCCTGTGTCTTCGCGCGCAGTTGCTGAACGCGACAAAGCCTTAAAAAGTGCACTTGAGCAAGTCATTATCAAGAACACTGGGACTGCGCGATCCCTCGATAACAGCCTAATCCAATCTCAGCTCAGTAATCCTGATACCTTGCTGAGCCAGTATGGTTATATCGAGCAAAATGGCCAATTGCTGTTGACCGCGAGTTTTGAGCACCGCCGCATAGTGGCGTTACTGCGTCAGGCACAATTGCCTGTTTGGGGAACTCAACGCCCGCTGACCTTATTTTGGGTCGCTATGCCTGGTGATGGCGACACTATGATATTGGGTGACTCATCTGCGTTAGCCGAACGTAAGATTTTTAGCGATTTTTCCTATGCCCGCGGTATACCTGTACTCTTGCCTATCTTAGATCTTGATGAGTTGATGGGTATTAATCCTAACGATATTAAAGGGATGTTTGCCGACATCGTGGCGAGTGTATCTGGCCGCTATCAAGCTGACTTTTTGGCGCTAGTGGCAATTGATGCCGCCGGGAATCAGGTTCGTTATCGTTTAAATCTTTATACTAAGGCTACCATTGACTCTTTGACGCCACCGTTATTCAGTTACAACGGTATTGCTGAAAATTCGACCCAAGCGATTACCGCTATGATGGCGGCGTTAGGTGAATACTATTTTACTAAGTATGCGATTGCAGATACTGGTACTCAGCTTGGTGCGAGTGTTACCTTCGTTAATATCCAAAAAATGGCGCAATTAGTTGAAGTTGAAAAATATTTGAAGCAACTCAGCGCGATTAAAAATGCCACGTTAACGCATATTCAAGGTAATACTGTGACTTTATCGTTAGATTTATTTGGCTCAGAGACGGATTTACAACGCTTATTAAGCTTAGAGCCGCGTATTTCTGTGGTCGCACCTGTGAGTGCAGGTGAATTTAGCCCTGTCTCTAATCAAACTGGCAAACCTGTGTATGAATGGCGTTTACATTAAGATGTTATCGGCCGTGCTTAGTTAAGCACGGCATTGTTTTTATTTAATATTGAGAAGACCGAGTGCCCTTAAACTCACCTCTGCAACTCTCGTTACCTGTGCATTTGCCAGACGACGAAACCTTTAATAGTTATTACCCCGCCGCGGGTAATGATGAACTTATTCAAAAATTGAGAGCGAATGCCGAAGGGCATGGTGAAGCCGCCATCTATTTGTGGGGCCCAGTTAAATCGGGTCGAACCCATTTAATGCACGCTGCTTGCGCGCACGCTAATGAAGTGGAGCGTCGCAGCTTTTATATTCCCTTAGGCATACATGCGAGTATTTCGACCGCATTGCTTGAAGGCCTAGAACAGTTGGATTTGGTTTGTATCGATGATGTCGATGCCATCGCCGGCCACCCCGTTTGGGAAGAGGCGATTTTTGATCTCTACAATCGCGTCGCAGAAAATAAGAATTGCGCCTTAGTGGTCAGCGGCAGCTCGTCTCCTGCGGATGCTGGGTTCCTCTTGCCAGATCTTGTTTCACGTATGCAATGGGGGTTGAATTACCAACTGCAACCCATGGCAGATGATGAAAAACTTGCCGCACTGCAACGCCGCGCCGCTATGCGTGGCCTGCAATTACCGGAAGATGTCGGGCGTTTTTTACTGAACCGTATGGCGCGGGATTTGCGTACCTTGTTTGATGTATTGGATAAGTTAGATAAAGCCTCATTAGTGCATCAGCGTAAGCTCACGATTCCGTTTGCCAAAGAGATGCTACACCTTTAGATACTGCATGGTTTGTGTTCGTTCTGAAGATACAAAACCTACTGGCATTAAAGCCAAAAAGAGTAAAGCCCGTCATGTTGAATACATACGGGCTTTTGTTTATCTAAAATTTAAAACGCTATTGTTGTGGATGTTGGTGACGGTCACCACTTAAGCGAAGTTCGGCTTCAAAACGAGACTCGGCATTAATTGCAGCTGCATTGCTTTGGCCTTTGAGCTGTGTATTCGCAGGCGATATTGCCAATGTTTGACGCCAGCTTTGACCTTGCACCATATTAATTGGCTCGGGTAGGCTTTCGACCAGACTGATCCCATTAAGCTCTGGCAGCATTTCATCAATCACCAACGCAGCGCGATTTTCTAGACTGTCTTTTGCAATTCTTCCCCTTTGTCCCCAGTCAATAATCAGCGAATCCGCAGTTAAAATCGCAGGTTTATTGGTGACGGCGACATCACGCAATATTTGATAGCGATAACTCATCATGGCTTCCTCAAATAACATGGCCGTGTCTTCACGGGTACTGGAATAGGCATAGAAGTCGCTGGCGATATCGGTAGAAAAGAAAGTACTGACATCCGATGCTTGATAGGTCTTTTGCACATTACTCGCCGCTGCGCCGAGGAAACTAACATTGGCAAGTCCCATCATTTCAGTGCTCGTTAATGGGTAGGTTTTACTGACTTGATCTGAAATTAGACTCTTGTTGGTATTGCGGCGGCTGTAGTCATCTAACAGTCTTGGCCCTGTGAGTGTGGCATGCACGCTGCGTGGAAAAAAGTCATTGGCATGGGCGAGCTCGTGGTACAACAAGGAGGCCAGATCGGGATTGATTTGCGCTAATGTGCGGTTTGCTCTGACTGTGATAGGCACGCCAAGGGAGGCATATTGGTTATCTTTCACATAACGCCAAGGCATCACAAAGTTAAGATCATTTCCAAAATTACTGCGGTAATCCGGCGCTTCATTAATAGTGTCGCGCTGGGTAGGTGTAAGCCATAAATCATTGGGATCGAGATAAATCGCCCCTGTGACTACCCAATAAAAAGAAGGGCGTACATCATAGCTAATCACCACGGCTGTAACGGATTGTAACAGGCGGGCAAAATCGCTATTAGGGTCCATCTGGGCTAAGAAAGCGGCAAAGTTATCACCCATCCAATCGTGGGAAACCAGTACTCGATTTAGAATCGTCTCGTGATTGAGATCGCTTGAGGTTTGACCTATCAAAGGTAAGGTATTGATAGTGCAGCTATCATTAAGCTGATTGGAGTAAACACAGTTTGCTAGCACATTGGCGTAAGGTGAATCCGGACGATAGGCATGGGTGCGCGCAACTGGGGTATCGAAGTATGGTGAGCTGATCGCTGGCGCTGAGGTTGTTAGCACAAAGACATCATCGCTAAGCTGATTGCCATTGACGTTGGCATTCACTTTGAGGCGAGTGATTGTATCCTGAGTGACCGTTGGCGCGGTAAACAAGGGTCTAAACGGATCGCTCACATCGACCATTAAATCTGGGCCAGATGCTACACACCAAGAGATATTTGCTGCGCTTAATTCCGATTGTTGCCCGAGTCTTAAACTCACATTATTGCCTTCAACCACTTGGTGATCTTGACGGACGTTTAGCATACCCGTCGATGCGGGATCGACATTAATACCAATTTCTCCGGAGACATCTAGATTACTGCCCGTCACATGCAAGCTAAAACGGTAGCCGCCTGTGGTGGGAGTATCAAGGGCTAATACCGGGCTGTTTTGACTGACGAGTGCTATGTTAGGGCCATCGATTTGCTGCCAACGGAAGGTTAAGTCTTGGCTGTCACGATTTAGGATATTGGCAATGATAGTACTAGATTGACCCGCCACATAATTTTGCTCGGTTTGAAAGCGAATTGAGGATGACGTGGTGGTAATGAGTGGCGAAATGCTATCTGTGCAGCGTGCTAGTGAGGTGGAGGGGGGCGTGACTACACTATCATCTGGTTTACTATCACCACCGCCCCCGCATGCCGCAAGTAGGCCAGAGCAAGCCATAAATCCGAAAAATTTCAGTGGTATCGACATTCCCATTACACCATTCTCCCTTGCTAACTCTGCTGTGCTATTTAGACTTTTGTGGCGTCATGGGACGCTTATACTGTGAGAAACTGACTATAGCACGGGTACTTAGTTGCAAAAAGTCAGTGTAAGTATAATAAGTGTTAATTTTGTCGTGATGGGAATTGACGTCGGAACAGAGGTTGAAACTAAGGTTGAAATGGATATTCAGACTGAGATCATAAGGGATATTTGAGCCAAGGTTTGGCCTTTTAATATAAAAAATGCCGCCATACCCAGCAAGGTTAAACGGCACTGAAAATACATTGAACTGACTATTCTTTAGATTTTTTCTTCAGGCCTAATCCCAGTTCACGACCACGTATGCGGGCATAAAATGGGAAAGCGATTAGCAGTACGCCAATCAATAATACTTCGATTAAGGCAAAAGCGAAGGCGTCATTGGTGACATAAAGCAGGGTGAGCCCATGTAACATATATAAGCACAGAATAAAACTTGCCCAAGCGTAAGTGTATGGATTACCTTGGAAAACACCCTTTGCGGGTAGTAATAACGGCACTATCCATAAGAGGCTAAATAGCAGGGTGTATTCACCGCTAATCCCTTGGCCAACAAACCAACCGCCTAACAGCAGCACTAGCGCAAAGTAGCCTAAACGGCTAAGGATAAATAAGGTGTTGGACGTCATAAGTCTACCTAAGGGTTGAAAATAAAAGCCATTTTTGTTTAAAAATTATGGGTTAAAGAATAGTAAGCACATTCTCAGGGGGACGGCCGATGGCTGCGCTTTGATTGGCGAGCACAATTGGCCGTTCGATGAGTTTAGGAGTGTTGACCATAGCCTCAATCAACTGCAATTCTGTTAGTGATGAGTCTGCAAGTCCCAAGGCTTGATATTCTGCTTCCTTGGTGCGCATTAATTCGCGAGCACTTATGCCTAGTTTAGCCAGAATGTCGCCGATGTCTTTAGCCGTAGGGGGATTTTTTAAGTATTCCACTAGGGTAATGTCGCAGCCTTGTTGCTCGAGTAAAGCTAAGGTTTCACGGCTTTTTGAACAACGTGGGTTATGGTAAATCGTCGCTTGGGTCATAGTACTAGAGGCTCAATACGGGCTGAAATAACAATGGCGCGGATAATAACAGAAAAAACCGCGCCCCGTCAGTGTGTTCGGGGCGCATAAATGGGTTATTGTCTTTAATCTATTTGTAAAACAACTTATTACTTAAGCGCATCCATTTCTTTATCAGCCATTTTAAACTGGCGAATACGTGCTTCAATACGTGCAAGCTGTAATGGATTATTTTCGGATGCACGGTAGGCAAAGTTAAGTTGATCGATTGCGCCCTTATAGTTAGCACCTAAGGCCATCAGCTCTGCGGTGGAAAAATATTCCAATGCTTGGTTGCCGGTTTTTTTATACACCATAGTCAACAATTGATAGGGCAGTTCATTTTGTTTATCGAGGAAAATCATATCCTCCAGCAAAGGAATTGCTTTGGGGGCTTGATCGGCTTCGATATATATATTGGCTAAGTTGGCATTGATCACTTGAGACGTTGGTTTCATTTTACGCTGGGCTTCGAGCATAGTAATCGCTTTTGCATAGTCCTTACGTTCGATCAGTAAATCAGATTTAGTGTCTATATAAAACAGGTTGTTATTATCGATTTTTAACAGTTCATCGACGATTTTTTCTGATTCATTAAACTTCTTCAATCTATATAAAGCCAGCGCTTTGCCATAAAGTGCTGCCTCTTTGAAGGTATAGGTCTGTTTGTTGAGCTGCCGATCAAACATGCTTAATACTGCTTCGTCGCTATAGCTGGAAAAACGGACTTGAATACGAGCTTTTGCTAGCTGAAAATTAAGATTATCAGGGATATAACGTTTAGGGTATTGCTTGGCACGGTTACGGGCTTCAGTGATCCGCGATTCAGGTAATGGGTGAGTTAATAACATTTGTGGTGGTGTTGTGGTAAAGCGATAACGACTGGCTAATTTACCAAAGAAATCCGCTGCAGCATTAGGATTAAAGCCTGCATCCACTAGAATTTGCATTCCGATGCGATCGGCTTCCTTTTCATGCAAACGGGTGTAGTTGATTTTCGATTGTGTCGCCATAGCTTGGGTTGTCGCAAGTGCCGCCATACCTGCTTGTGGTACTGCAATAGTTAACAAAATGGCGCCGAGTAAACCGGCAATTGTTGCAGGATTACTTTTTTGCTGTGCTTCAAGCGAACGCGCAAGGTGACGTTGAGTAACGTGAGTCACTTCGTGGCCTAATACTGAAGCCAGTTCGCTTTCATTGTCGGCATTGAGAAATAAGCCTGTGTGCACGGCAACATGGCCGCCAAAGAAGGCGAAGGCGTTGATTTCATCATTTTGTAATAGGAAAAAATAAAACGGCGTTTTTACGCCTGTGGCATGGGCGACCAGTTTATTGCCAAGCTCGGTAAGATATTGACTCAACACGGGGTCATTTAGCATAGGTGCCGATGAGCGAATGATGCGCATATAAGCATCACCGTAAACCATTTCTTTTTCAAGGCTGAAGGTGTTAACTGCGGCCGTACCTAAATCCGGTAAGTCATTGTTGGCAAAGCTTTTGGCGGCGAAGGTTAGCAGCATCAAGGAGAGTGCGCCTGCAACAAAAGGTTTGAATCGAGTCAAAAAAGTCAAGTTACGCAAGCGGATCCTTTTATTTCTAATTATCTCAACTAAAGGCAGATACTGCACTTAGCTTGTAGTTTGAGGTGCAACTTAGGATAATGGCCCAAGTTCGTCTATAGCAAGTTCATTATGATTTTTATTGATTTAACGCTCTTTCGTTGTCCAGTACCCTTAGTGAAAGTGAAGCTTGCATTGAAGCCAATGCGAGAGGGTGAGCAGTTGCATATCTTACTCTCAGACTCTGGTTCGCGGCGAGATGTTCCCCAATATTTAAAAAAACAAGGGCATGTCGTGCAAGAGTTGCGTAATGATGCAGGTCTGTTAGCCTTGATGGTCACCAAAGTTGATCTATCTCAGGGATAAATTGAGGATTTTTATGTTTAAATCCTCTTAGACTAGCATCAAGCGCCTAATTCTGAGCCAGAGTGCCGCTCAGGCTAAGTTGTTTACTCCTATCAGTTGATTTTTTGATTTAGCTGACGTGTAGAAGCGAAAGTCTAACTGAGTAAAGTCTCGAATAACATCATGATAAATAAACTTTCCTGAGCGTTTGGGAAGCATCGCCAACCATCACTATTGGAATGATCCATGTTTACTGTTTTTTCTCGTTGGTATCAAGAGCGCTTTAGTGATCCACAAGCTGTGACCTTAATGGCTATTCTTGTCGGGCTCGCGCTAGTGATTTATTTTGCGGCAGGTTTACTTGCTCCGCTGTTGGTCGCTCTTGTGTTGGCATTTCTATTGGAATGGCCTGTGGCGCAAATGCTTAAATTGGGGATTAATCGCACCGCTGGTGCGTCCTTGGTTATTGTGTTGTTTTTGGGAATCGTGGTTTTACTGATATTTGGCTTAATTCCGAGTGTGTGGCGTCAAGGTGTTAGCTTAATTGCCGACTTGCCTAGCATGATAGATAAAGGCCTGCTGACAATACAAACGCTGATCAATCAATATCCACGATTTATCAATCCAGAGCAGTTAGATCTGATGGTGGGTGAGCTTAAAAAACTGCTCGATACTCAACATGTGTTGGATATTGCTAAGCAATTAATCGGTTATTCAGCTTCTTTACTCGTCTTGATGGTGTACGCGATTTTAGTGCCCTTACTGGTGTTTTTCTTTTTAAAAGATAAAGACCAACTGATTAGCGGCAGTAAGCGATTTTTTCCCGTAAATCGCCAGTTAGCCCGTAAAGTGTGGTTTGAAATGCACCAACAGATTTTTAATTACATTCGTGGCAAAGTGATCGAAATCGTGGTTGTTGGTGTTGCAACTTATATTTTGTTTGCCTTGATGGGACTGCGATATTCGGCTTTGCTCGGTGTGTTAACGGGGTTATCGGTATTGATCCCTTATGTCGGTGCAACCTTAGTTACATTACCTATAACCCTAGTGGCATTTTTTCAGTGGGGTTTTAGTTCTGAATTTGGCTATTTAATGTTGGGTTACGGTATTATTCAGGCGCTCGACGGTAATTTACTCGTGCCTATTTTGTTCTCCGATGCGGTGGATTTACATCCGGTGATCATCATAGCGGCTGTTTTAGTCTTTGGCGGTTTATGGGGTGTATGGGGAGTATTCTTTGCCATTCCATTGGCATCGTTGGTCAAAGCCGTGATTAACGCTTGGCCTAAAACAGAGCTTGAGGCTGACAATAAACTTGATGCGAGTTGATGCTTACCTGTCTAACCGCTATTTGTATTATTGGTTATAGTGGGCGAGTTAACCGTTATCGCTAATTCCTCTTGGCATTTGAATTAAGTGCCAGAGGCGTTTGGGTTGAATGTTATGCCTTCACAATTTAAAGCATCCTCGTCTAGTACTCTGTACCCATTCACTTATTGTCATTCCTTTTTATTATCACTTTGTCTTAAGTATCATCATGAATCGAGCTTTTAGTTTTAGATTAAGGGGGATTTATTCTGTCGCTTGCCAGTTTAGGGATTTACATTATGTAGCCTCTAGGTTAGGTAGATGTAAAACTCTTATATAAGCATGTGGTTACATGATGCAGCGCACATTTTACCCTTGAGTATGTTGATAAAGTTGTGTCGCTTAGTTTGGGTTTGCTTATTCGTTCATCCTTAGCTAAGTTATATCGAGTCGTGCTATTTATTTTGGTTGAGAGATGGAAGTCACCCTGACAAGAATTTCCACTGACAATCGCCATTGGAGGATACTATTGTGAGCAAAAAACTATTAAGTGCGCTTTTCGGGGCAAGTCTTGCAGCGTTAGCGCTGTCGCCAACCGCATTTGCTGCAGATCAAAAATTGTCTGATTTCCATGCTGAGTCGGGTGGATGCGAAAGCTGTCATAAAGATGGTACACCTTCTGCGGATGGTGCCTTTGAATTTGCACAGTGCCAAAGTTGTCATGGTACCTATGCTGAAATGGACGCTGTGCATAAGCCACATGACGGTAATTTAGTCTGTGCAGATTGTCATGCGGTACATGATATGAATGTCGGTCAAAAACCTACCTGTGAAAGTTGCCATGATGATGGTCGTACCCCAGCAACTGTTCTGAAAAAATAATCAAACATGTTAGAAACGTTGGCGTGAGCCTTCAAATCTAAATAAATAACGCCAGCAAATGCTGGCGTTATTTTTATGACTAAAGTCACTCATTACTCATCTTTGGGTTGGCCTTGGATGATTTTTTTACCCGAAAACATGGCTGAAATAATCCCTGGTTGACGTTTTACTTCAGTATAAATCACCGCGAATACATGTAATAACATCAGCAGTAACAACAGATAAACCGCATAGACGTGCACTTGACCTGCCAATCCTTTCATTGGTTTAAGTGCATCCGCTTTTTCTGCGTTCACACCCGTTGCATCATAGGGTTTTAAGCTTGTTGGTTCGACATTGGTATCAGCAAGATAACTTTGTACAGCACTACCTAGCGGCGGATAATAAATATCTGTACCTGCACGCAAAAGTCCAGTGATCATTATGGTCACTAATAGCAACATGATGGCCAGCACGGCAAATTTACCTTTAGGGTTATGACCTAAATACTGCGGATTTTTCCCCGCGGCTAATTCAGTCTTATAAGCTATTAATTCGCTTTTGCTATTAGCATTGGGAAACATGTGGCTGAAACGCGCATATTTGTTACCGATAAAACCCCACACAAGGCGGACGATGAGGTTTATTGCAAACGCATATCCTATGCACACGTGTAAAGTTTTCAAGCCAATTTTACCTGTTAACTCAGATATGCCTAGCTCAGTGCGATACATCATGATGCCACCGACTAAGATGAGTGCGAGCACAAGAATGACATTAATCCAATGAAATAATCGTGTCGGTTTGTCCCACACAGGATAGGATTTTATTTCAAAAGCGGTGGGGTTACTGCTGGACATGGAATTTCCTTATTTTTTGTGTTGGTATGATCTTACGCTTTTATCCTAAAATTTCAGTAATTTTTTTCAGTTTCAATTAAGACTTCTGATTGATAGTGTAGTCAACGAAAGTGTTAGAAGTTTTTGATTTGCGTACGGTAAATATTTTTTACGTAAGTCTTTTTAATCTGTTTTATCTAATGCTAATATCGTGACCACGGTAGACTTGGAAGTCTATTGAACGGATGTTGAAGTCGTATTTGGAGGATCTTAGATCCTTAAAGTGAATAATCGTTAACCAGACAGGGAGTGAGCAGGATGTTCAAAATATTACATTGGATTGTAGTGTCACGATCGCAAGTATTGATGGAATTGCTCGCAGGACGTTGGCCGCAGGAGTTTCTCGTTAAGTTGACCCAAGTCAGCCCTGATGAGATGTGTGAGAAAATCAAAGATAATAATGCCTCCATGGTCGTGATCGATTTAGCGACTGTTGATCTTCAAAAAGCCCACCAATTTCAGCGTTTACTTGCCCGTGAGCAACCGAGTGTGCGAGTTGTCTATTTACAGTTCCCTAAACAAGTGGATGCTCGTTTCTTAATGCAAGCTGCCACAACTGCAGGGGTGTTTTATCTCGATGCAGGTTTAACTGAGATAAGCCTAGGACTCTCGAATATTTTACGAGGTCATAGGGTCATCCCAATTCAGCTCATTAATGGGGTAAATGATGATTTTGGGTTGTTCGAAGACACTGAACCGTTAACTATCCGTGAGCGTGAAGTATTACAAGCATTGTTGACGGGAAGTACTAATTTAGATATCGCCAATCAGTTGTTTGTCAGTGAAAGCACGATAAAAACCCATTTGTACCGAGTATTCCGTAAAATTGGAGTGTCTAGCCGTGGTCAAGCGATTGCGTGGGCACAAACCTATTTGCACGATGTGGTGGTTTAAGTCGCTATCAGTATTGATATACACACGGATATACATTTAAGTTAAGTCTTATCTCAGATAAAAGGGGCTAAAGCCCCTTTTATTATTTCTCAAAAGTAGTCTTAAGCCGAAAGCCTATTAACGTCCAAGCCAAGCCGCTATTTTGCTTTTGTCACGAATGGATAGGGCGACAGTATCCTTAGGCGCGGCAGTTATCATCAATTCACCTGTCATCAATTCATCCCGTCTAAACCAATGTAAATTCAACGATTCACCCAGCGGATACTGCTGTAGCTGCGCCTCAAATTGTCCTGTGACTTGTAGGTTATCCGCGGCAATTAACACATCACCTGCACTTAACCCCGCAAGGTGTGCAGGGCTGCCTTGGGTGACAGTCACGATTTTTAATCCAACAGGTGCTGCTTGGGTTTTCGCGCCGAATGCAATCTCATAACCTTTCGCTTGCCCGCCGCCCACATCTTGCGCACCTTGGCTGGCCCGAAGACTCAAGTTGACCCCAAATTCGGCGAGTAAAGCCGCTAACGGAATATCGTCCGTACTATCTAAGTAGGCAAACAGATCTTGGCAATCACGACCAAGGAGTCGTTCAACGATGGCTTGATGGCAAGTATCTGTGGTGCCTTTATCTTGCAGAGCATATTCCTGCCATAAAATCTGCATAACATGGTCGAGATTGTATTTGCCCTGGGTTTCGCTGCGCAGGGTTAAATCTAAGTACAGCGCAAACAGAGCCCCTTTAGTGTAATAACTGATGATGGCATTTTGTGCGTTTTCATCCTGCTTGTAGAACTTAGTCCAAGCATTAAAGCTTGAGTCCTTAACACTTTGTTTAAAGCGCCCCTGGCTGCGATAGACACGGGTGAAGGTATCACTCAGCATATCTAAATAGCTTTGTTCATCTACCAGACCTGCACGATAGGTAAGAAAGTCATCGTAATAGGAGGTGATGCCTTCATAGGCCCACAATTGTGGCGTATAGGTTTCGGCCTCAAGTTTATAGGGTAAAAAGCATTCAGGCTTAATGCGCTTAACGTTCCAGCTGTGGAAATACTCGTGGCTGCACAGGGATAAATAAGTGCGATAGTCATTATTGATTGGCATATCTAGCGACAGTGGTAAGTCTTTGCGTGAACACATTAATGCAGTAGAAGCTCTGTGCTCTAAACCGCCAAAGCCATTGTCTAATACTGTGGTCATAAACAAATAACGCTTAAACGGTGCAGGTGTACCAAAGAAGTTAATCTGATACTCACAAATGGTCTTTAAATCTTGGCAGAGCCTTGGCATGCAAGCACGGTGGCGACCATTGAGTACGATATCATGCCGCACGCCACAGGCATCAAAACTCCCTAAGGTGAATAAACCCATTTCCACCGGATGATCGATGAGCTCGTCATAGCTTTTAGCTGAAAATTGGCCGAAGGCAAAATCGTCACCACTGGTGCGGGTTATGCTGGTAGCAAGGCGCCAGTCACTTAATGTTGGCTCTGTTGGTGGCTCTATAGAGACGGTGTGTAAAGTGTCTTCAAAACCATGGGCGGATAAAAACACGCTACTGCCATTAAAGAAGCCGTGGGTCATGTCCAAATGCGCGGTGCGCACCGACAGATCCCAAGCATACACTTGATAAGTCAGAATAATTTCGCTGCTATTATTGTCAACCGACCAAGTTTGCTTATCTAGCTGTATGAGCTTGAGCGTTTGGCCATTAGCATCTTGTGCCTTGAGTTCAATGATATTTTTAGCAAAGTCACGCACCATATAACTGCCAGGCAGCCAAGCGGGTAGGCTAAAGACCTGCACTGGCTTTGGTTGGGATAATGTCATAGTGACAGCGAATAAATGGGCTTTCGGATCGACGGGGATTATCTGGTAATGGATCATATTTATCCTGCAAAACCTGAGTATTTTAATGGTGGCCATGCTGCCAAAAATGACTGCAACTGGCAAATGAAAAGCAAAATATCTGCAGACACAAAGTATTGAATTGTTAATATACCCAAGCAACCTGAAGATACGAGTTCAGAGCGCCTAGGGTGCTTCAATTCAAGGCGCATCAATGACAGAATGTCGGCCACCTTTTGAATTGATGCAACACGGGAGTGGAGTACCCTAGACGCTCCGTCCCGGCGGGTTTTAACGCACTTTATGCTGTGTTGGTTATTTTTAACTTAGCCCACTAGGTCCGCAAATAACCGCCTTGCCTAAAGTGCGTTAAACTCCCGCTGAATCATGCATCTTCAAGTTGTTTGGGTATATACTATGCCAACTAACCCAAGGAGGACGCCCCATGGCCGAAGAAACGATTTTCAGCAAAATTATTCGTCGCGAAATTCCCGCGGATATTCTGTATCAAGATGAACTTGTGACTGCCTTTAGAGACATTTCCCCTAAGGCGCCAACCCATATTTTGATTGTGCCGAATCACTTGATCCCAACGGCGAACGACATGAAAGCCTCTGATGAGCCGGTACTTGGCCGTATGATGACGGTTGCGGCTAAATTGGCGGCGGAAGCGGGTATCGCTAAAGATGGCTACCGACTGATCATGAACTGCAATCAACACGGTGGACAAGAAGTCTATCACATTCATTTCCACCTTGTGGGCGGGGAGCCTCTGGGGCCCATGTTGAGCCAAGGCAAATGAAGGTCAATTCGGATTTTTTCCCGCTGACCCAAATGGCGCAGCGGTTTGTGGATCAACTAGCCCAGTGTCGCCGTCTCGGTTTAACCGTATTGGAGGCGAGTGAGCACCATGTGTTGATTGAGTTGCCCTATAGCACTGAATTAATTGGGTATCCCGATACCGGTGTTATCCATGGCGGGGTGATCACTACTTTAATGGATACCGCGTGTGGCAGTGCAGTCGTGAGCGCTATTTTCCATAAATTCAAATTATTAGAAATATCACCTACGCTCGATTTACGGGTGGACTACATGAAGCCCGCTCAGCCCCATAAGCCAGTGTTTGGATTTGCGGAATGCTACAAGTTGTCTTCTAATATTGCCTTTACCCGTGCAATTGCTTACCAAGACAGTATCGACGATCCCATCGCCCATGCCGTCGGCTCTTTTATGCGGATAAGCCCTGAAATGGTCGGTGATGCCTTTAGGCAAGCGTTAATGGGTGAAGCCGTGCCTGCGATAGGAGAGAGTGATGAGCGCAAATAATTCGATACTAGATGCCGCCAGTAAAACTCAAAACGCACAGGTTAAAGCGCCTATTGATGTGCAAGGCATAGTTAAACGCGCCACTGAACTTAATGATTTTGGCCATTTACTTGAGCACGTTCCCTATGCCAAATTTATTGGCATGAAGGTGGAGCGTTTTGGTGATGAACTGATTTTTAAATTGCCCGCTAAAGATGACAATATCGGTAATCCTGTGTTGCCCGCCATTCATGGTGGTGTGATTGCGGGCTTTATGGAAATGTCGGCGATAGTGCAGTTAATGGTATTTATGCAAACGGCAAAGGTGCCTAAAGTCGTTGATTTTTCAATCGACTATTTACGTGCAGGTCTGCACAAGGATAGTTTTGCTGAGTGTCGTATTACCCGTCAGGGTCGACGAGTCGCCAACGTGAATATTGATTGTTGGCAAACCAATCGTAAGCAGCTTATTGCTACGGCACGGGCACATTTTTTGATTGATTAATCTGATTAAGTTTAGATTGATGAAGCATGACTGATTCACTATTTTAGATTGAGAATGCTTTATTTAACCTATGTTATTAAGCATGAGTTCAGCACTGTTCGATTAGTTTGTCGTTTAATGGGAAATGATGCGCTAGCTGCGTATTTTGTGGCGTGACTAGGAGAAATATATGAAACAAGTTTATACAGGGTTATTACTGGCCGCAGCGCTTACCTTAGGTGCTTGTGCCTCACATACCGCAGGGATTTCAGTGAGTTCACTGGGTGAAACCCGCGTCGATAATTCCAGCTTTGCCCGAGATATTGCGGTACAGAGTGTGGATGCACGCCGAGTCGGTGATTTAGTGCAGGGCTCAGCGTTGATTGTTAGCAAATCCTCGTCCGATATGCGTGTGCAATATAAATTCACTTGGTACGATGCCAGCGGTTTTACTATCGAAGATGAAGCGACCAGCTGGAAATCGGTGAAATTACACGGTAAACAGCAATTGCAAGTCGGCGCTGTTGCACCTAATGCCCAAGTGGTTAAATTTGATGTATACGTGCGTGAAACCTTTTCAAACTAAGCTTGAGTTTACTTCTGTTTAGTTTATTCCGTGTTTAATTGATTTTTTGATATTAAACCCGTTCTAAAAAGGCTTACTTCTTTTAAGGAGTAAGCCTTTTTATTCTTTTTACATCAACTTTCAATGACCTTAAGGTCACTCAAATGTTATTAGCTTTCGTCTTTTTCACCTTGAAAGTTGCGATAAATTACCCATTTTTAAGCAAAAAGGTTTACGGCAAGATGAAATCCGGACTTTAGTCCTAAATACATTCAGTGATTGGGCACTACTATCAGCATATTACCACATGAGGATAGAAAGATGACTGCTCATATTAATGCTCAACCTACTGATTTTGCTGAAACTGTTATTATGCCGGGTGATCCACTCCGTGCTAAATATATCGCTGAAACCTATCTCACCGATGCCGTAGAAGTCACGAATGTTCGCAATATGCTTGGTTACACGGGCTTTTACCAAGGACAGCGCATTTCCGTTATGGGTCATGGTATGGGTATTTCATCTATGGTGCTCTATGGCCATGAGCTGATTAATTATTTTGGCGTGAAACGCATTATTCGTATTGGCAGTTTAGGTGCAACACAAAAACATGTACAAATGCGAGATGTTATTTTAGCCCAAGCCGCAGGTACGGATTCACCTACTAACGCTAAGCGTAGTAGCGGCTACCAAATGGCAACTTCTGCGACCTTTTCTTTATTGCATAAAGCCTATACAACAGCGAATGAGAAAGGCATTAGTGTAAAAGTTGGCAATATCTTTAGTGGTGATCTTTATTACGATCCCGATGAAGATATGATCCCTGCACTTGAACGTTTTGGGGTATTAGGTATTGATATGGAAGTGGCGGGGCTTTATGGATTGTCACACCAACAAGGTATCGAATCATTAGCCATTTTAACGGTATCGGATCATTGTTTAACCGGTGAAGAAACAACGGCCGAAGAACGCCAACTCTCTTTTAATAATATGATCGAGCTCGCGTTAGAAACCGCCCTCAATTAGGTTTAAAGCCATCCTTTGAACCCTTAGCATTTCACTTATGGAATGACATAATGAATAATAAAATTACTTTAACAGCCATCAGTTTTCTCGCCAATTTTATTATGGCGGGCTTTGCGACCCAATTTGGGATGTTGATTGAACCCATAGCTGAGAAATTTGCCGCTAATGTTAACGAAGTTGCATCAATCTTTTCATTGCTCAATGGTGGTGCACTCGCGGGGACGATTGCAGCATTTTTCTTTATTGAAAAAATGGGTATCAAAAGAATGACCTTGATAAGTTACAGTCTGGTTGCTCTTTCTGCTCTGGCTTTACATTTAACCGGTTCCCTACAAGTTGTGATGGTAGCAATGACCTTAATTGGTTTTTGTGGCGGTATCGGTTTATGTATTGCAGGTACGATTGTGGTGTCTGTGTGGCAAGAGAAATTACAAAGCACAATGTTAGTGGTGCAAGATGCGACGTTTAATATTGCAGGCGTTATTTTTCCATTGATAACGACTTATGCATTAACAAGTTCATTATCATGGAGTTATAGTTATTTAGCCGTGGGTTTAGTGGCGTTCGGTACAGTCATTATTACCTTGTTCACTCATTTCTCTATTTGCGAGCAATCTTCTACAACACAAGAGAAACAACAGTCTGAATGGAATCTCGGCATTATTAGTGGGGGTATTGGTTTATTCTTAGGAATGCTGGCTTTATATACTTTTTTAACTTGGGCACCTTTATTTGTAAAACAAAAATTTGATATCCCGTTTGAAGATGCCGGTAATATTATTACCCAGTATTGGTCCGCTGCGCTAATTGGGGCGTTAATTTCGACTGTGATTGTGACTCGTGTAAAAATTCACCATTTCTTAGTCGGTATTATTGCTTTAGCTATGGTGATCACCGCTGCCATTGTCAGTACCAATAATCTTAATTGGATAGCTTATTTAACCTATGGTTATGGTTTTGTATGTGCCGCGCTTTATAATGCATTTATTGCTTATGGCGTGTCTTTTGTAAAAAAAGCCAGCAGCAAAAATGTGTCATATATTCTTATTAGTGGAAGTGCAGGGGCGATGTTTAGCCCAGCCATCAGTTCTTTCTTTGAACGTATTATCGGATTACAAACAGTGATGTACGTGATTCCTTTGCTTTACGCAGCGATATTTATGCTATTGATCGTTTCAAGTCGGATGAAACCGGCTATGGAACAACACTCGCCATCGGTAAGTTAATTTACCTGTGCATCCATCCCACACTCGGTTGTTAAATTAAGTCGAGTGTGGGTTATGTTGAAAGCGGTTATATACCTGCTTCAACAAATTTCTTGAGTGCGTTGAGATCACAAATCCGAATGCTATCTTTTTTCCGCTCAATTAAGCCTCGTTCCTCAAGATTTTGTAGTGCCCGACGGTAGACTCGGTCGGTAGTGCCAAATCGTTCAGCCTCTAAATAGCGTTTACTAAAGCCATCTACGGGCAAGTCATTTAAGTATTCATGGTAAATATCAAATGCCACGTTATAACTGATGGGATAGAGCAGTCGCCGAGTAAAAATATCCACTGTGTCTTGGTAGTCAATCGCAATTGCACTAGCGAAAAATAGCGCGAGTTGAGGATGCTGACCGAGGCAATGTTGCAGTTTTTCAGCGTTAATCAACATGATTTCTAAGGGTTCACTGGTAATAATGTCTAGTTGACAGTGGTACTGGGTGAAGAACTCCATTTCGCCAAACAGCTGTGAATCACAATCAATAGTACCTAATTGAAAACACCGACCATTTCTCGCGGTATGGCCGAGTGATACGCGACCTTGCTTCACCAATACAAGTGATGCCATCGCTTCCCCCTGCGTCATGAGGTGAGCGCCTTTTTTGAGCATTTTTATTTCGCTGATACAGCTAAGTACAACCGCTTCAATAAGTGGATAGTCTTGCTCCCATCGCTGGCTATAACGTCCTTTCGATAAAGGTTTTAGCTGCATCGACTATGATCCTCTTACTGTGTTCGAAATTGCGACCTTCTATAGCATTATCATGATAGGCGGTCAAATGGACGAAAGGATTTAGGCGGCTACTAAAGATATTTTCATCATACGAACTGAAGGGCAGTGGTTTTCGCGACATTTAATTGAATCGCAGAGATAAGAGTGCCCACTTTTTATTTCCGTCATGTATACTAGGCGCCGCCAAGGGGTGTTTGTTGTGCATTAATGTTACTCTGATTTTAACGTTAACGGCTGTAAACTGAGATGTCATCTGACGAACCCTTAGAACCTGATCCGGCTAATACCGGCGTAGGAATGGGCCAATTAACAGCACACTTCTGAATCGCTTATTCGTTGCCGGATCTCAAACATTATATTTGAGGTCCTATGTCAAACCGTAAAACGTCAAACCATCAATCCCCATTTTCAACCGTATCGCCAAGCTTATTTTTAGCCCGAGCGCCGCTGGCATTTGCCATCGCCGCAGCGCTGAGCACCCCTGTTTTTGCACAAACCGACGCTATCGATAAACCCGATCCCAGCACTGAGATGGAAGTCATGGTGGTGACGGCGGATTTTCGCAGCTCAAGTTTAGAAAAAATGCCTTCAAGCATTACCGTTATCGACAGTCAAAAAATTCAAGATGAAAGTGCGCAACACTTTGAAGATCTGCTTAATTCTATCGCCAATTTTAACTGGTCAGGTGGAAGCTCTCGGCCGAAATATTTTCAAATTCGCGGTGTAGGGGAACAGGAACAATACCAAGGCGCACCTAATTCTTCCGTGGGTTACATCATAGATGATATCGATTTATCCGGTATTGGTATGGTGTCGAGCATGTACGATTTACAGCAGGTCGAAGTGCTTCGTGGACCGCAGGGGACGCGTTACGGCGCGAATGCTTTAGCGGGACTGATTTATCTGAAGAGTAACGATCCAACTGATGTGTTTGAGCATGGCGGCGAAGTGTCGTTAGGCGATGATGATTTGCGCACGTTTAGCGGTTTCAGTTCTGGCCCATTAACGGATTCTGGCAAGCTGCTTTATCGTGTGTCAATGCAGCAGCACCAGCAAAATGGTTACCACGATAACCTGTATTTAGACCGTGATGATACCAATGGCCGCGATGAATTCAGCGGCCGCGCTAAGCTGCGCTGGTATGCGACAGATGATTTGCAGTTTGATTTAACTGTGCTGCATGCCGATTTTGATAATGGCTATGATGTGTGGAGTTTAACCAATTCACCAACCCAGACAACATCGGATCAACCGGGTGTCGATAGCCAACGCACCACAGGCGCGGGTTTTAAAGCGACCTATTCCGGCGCCGAAAACTTCGAATTAACTTCGTTAACCTCTTTTGCGAATACCGATCACCATTACAGTTACGATGGCGATTGGGCTAACTCAGAATATTGGGCCTCTAAGCAATGCAATGATGACAATGGCAATCTGGCGCCGTGTCAATACGATTATTTTTGGGATAAAACGGGTCAGCGTAAAACCGCGTCGCAAGAGTTTCGCCTAAGTTCTACCGAGCAGGGCCGTATTTTTGCAGAGAGTACTGATTGGTTGCTTGGTGTGTATGCCATGAATCTGAAAGAAGATAACCAATTGTATTCTGAATACAATGCTTGGCCGGATGAAGTCTTAGACTCAGAGTATGAGGCGACAAACTATGCACTGTTTGGTCAGCTCGATACGGATTTGGGCTCAAATTATGCTTTATCTGTGGGTCTACGTTTAGAGCGTCGCAACAGCCATTACTCTGATACGAATAACGATAATTTCGACCCGAGCGAAACTATGTGGGGCGGTCATATTGCTGTGAGTAAAGTGCTGAACGACTCACACAATGCTTATGTCCGAGTCGCACGCGGTTACAAGGCGGGCGGTTTCAACATGACTTTGCCAGTCGAATTGAACGATAAAAAAGAGTTTAGTACTGAGACGCTCTATAACTATGAAATCGGCCTTAAATCCCATTGGTTAGCGGGACTTATCGATACTAATTTGGCGCTGTTCTATATGGACAGACAAGATCAACAGGTGGCTGCATCACAGCAAGATCCCGATAAACCACAGCGTTTTATCTTGTTCACTGAAAATGCAGGCAGTTCGAATAACTATGGCGCTGAGTTAGATGCAACCTGGTATGCCACGGATAATCTGCAAGTTTACTCAAGCTTAGGTTGGTTAGAAACGGCCTACGGTGACTATCAGTATCAGGACAAATATGGCACTGAGGTGGATTTAACTGGCCGCGATCTAGCCCATTCTCCACACGTTACCTACAGCCTTGGCGGGACTTATCGTGCCAATTCGGGTTGGTTTGCTAACCTGAATCTTAGCGGTAAGAGTGAATTCTATTATTCAGACAGCAATGAATCCCGCTCTGAGCCCTACACTATCGTCAATGCCCGCGTAGGTTATGAGGCGAGCGCATGGTCGGCATATTTATGGGGACGCAATCTGTTTAATGAAGAATACGGTGTGCGTGGCTTCTATTTTGGCAATGAGCCAGATAACGGTTGGGCGGAAAAGCAATATATTCGTTACGGCGATCCGCGTCAGATTGGCGTAACCTTTAACGTTAAGTTTATGTAATAGCTCATTTTAAAGTGAGCACAATCATTTAAGTGTAACTGAACTGTAGCCCAGTGTTTGGGCTACAGCCTTACTTCAGAATATCAAGGAATTAAAATGAAACTGACCGCAGAAATTAGCATGTATCCCTTTAATGAAAATTACCTCGATCCTATCAAGTGGTTTATTGGCCGCGTGGATAGCTATCCCAATATCGAGCGCGTGACTAATGCGATGGCTACTCAAGTGTGCGGCGATTATTTAGATGTGATGACTATGCTGGCGACCGAGATGCAAGCAGCCCATGAGAAGTGGGGCAAGGCAGTATTTGTGTGTAAGTTTATCGGTGGTGAGCTGAATTTAGCCCACAGCGAATAATGATTGACCGCCATGTAAGCGACAAATAGGCAATGAGAACAACACTATGACAGATTTATGGTTAACCTTGGTCGAGAGCGTTAATACGGCCTTTGGTGAAGTCCATGTGATGACCGTATGGGAAGCCCTCGCGGTATTGCTGGCGATGGCATATTTACTGCTGGCTATGAAGGCGAGCGTGTGGTGCTGGGCGGCGGCCTTTGCCAGTACCGCTATTTACACTGTGTTGTTTTGGAAGGTGTCGCTACTGATGGAGTCTGTGCTTAACGTCTATTACATGGCGATGGCGCTCTATGGATATTGGCTCTGGACCCAAGGTGGTGATAAGCATCAAGGCGTAAAAGTGACCACTTGGCCATTGAAAACCCATTTAAAGTTGATCGCAGCAACGGGCGTGATTTCGCTTTTGGTTGGTCACGGTATGGCGACGTATACCCAAGCCGCATTCCCGTATCTAGATGCGGCGACAACCTGTTTCGCCGTGATGACGACTTATTTAGTGGCAAAAAAGGTACTTGAGAATTGGCTTTATTGGGTGGTTATCGACATAGTGTCGATTTACCTTTATCTCAGCAAAGGCTTGATGCTGACATCCTTGTTATTCGTGCTTTATGTGGGTCTGGCGGTCGTGGGGTATTTCCTGTGGCGAACCGCGTTAGCCGACGCCCGTGAAGCTAATACCTTGAAGTTACTCAGTTAATGCTCGATATAAACGCCTCGATGGAACGCTCAGCAGGCGAGCCATTCAAAGCACTTTACCCCATACTCAAAAGTGCAGGGCTAGTTAACGTGTTAAGTATTCATGAGCTTGCGGGCGGCTTAAGTAATCACAACTATAAAATCACTTCGCCCACAGGCAGTTATGTGCTGCGGGTGAATGCGGATGCGGCGGACAGTTTTTGCAACCGCCAGCAGGAGCGTTTTTACTGGCAGCAATTGGCTCAAGCTAAACTTGCTCCTGAACTGTTGTGGGTGAGCGAAGATGAGCGTTATTACCTCAGTGATTTTATTGAAAGTGATTATATTGAAAGTGACGATATTGAAAACGAGGTCTTAATCCACTGGCCAGCGTTAGAGCGCCAAACGAGTGCAGCTGATTTTGTGCTGGGGCAATCGACGTTTAATTATTTACAGTATCCGGCAGCAGAACAAGAAACGCACCCTAACCAAGCCCATTGTTTGCTATTGGCGTTATTGCTGCAATTACGCGATCTGCCTACAGGGCCTTACGCTATTAGTATCACTGAGCAGTGGCAGGAATATCACCAGCAAATGCTTGCCTATCAGGTTTCTGCAACATTTAGTGAGCCAGTATTAAGGCGTGCTGTGCCATTGAAGCAGGGTAGTGATATTGGTGATAGCAATACTCACGATTGGAATGAGCGGGTGGCTAAGCTGCTTGCAATTCAAATCGAAATTAAACATTGGTGTGATGAGTTAGCAGCCTGCATAATCAAGCCGCAGTTTTGCCATCGCGATCTTAATCCCCATAATTTGTTACTTAAAAATAACCGCTTGTGTTGTATTGATTTTGAGTATGCGACGGCGTCGCATCCACTGTGTGAGTTGGCTGTAGTGTTAGCGACCCATGCGTTAACACCCTATCAGCAAAGTGTTTTGGTGAAACAGTATCTGAGTGGACATCCTTATGTTACTGCACAAGCCGTAACGGCAGTGCCTGCCGCTATTGACATGTATTGGGTATTTGCTTGCTACTGGGCATTATTGATGGCAGCGCAAACAGAACCCAGTCGTAGCGCCGACTACCTTGCTTGGTTTGATTGCTTCTGGCCGCTGATCACCCCCAAATAGTCATTATTGCGTGTGCTTAGTTTCCATCTGATGATAATGGTTCATTCCCTTATGGCATTGACCGCGCTATGGTGGGACATGCGGGTAGAACATACTGAAAACCTTTATTAGACAAACTTGTTTGATATAAAAAGCAACTTTATATAGTCTCAAGCGTCTTATTAGCAACAATTCTAGGATGGATTATTCAGTATGAAAAAAGGCGTGATGCTACTTGTGTGTCTCTTAGGCTTAAGCGCCTGCTCCACTAAATTCAGTTACCATTTCCTTGACTGGGCCATCGGCTGGGAGCAAGAGGATTATGTTACCTTAGATAAATCTCAGCAAAAGGCATTTGATGCCCTCATTGAAAAATTTGTCATTTGGCATCAATCCAAAGAGTTAGCTCATTATGTGGTGCAATTGACCGAAGTCGAAGGCCTCATAAAAACCAATACGTTAACGCCAGTGCTATGGGCAGATCATGTGAATATTGCTAAGCGGCATTGGTTTCGATTGTTTGAGTTCGCCTTGCCCGAGCTTCTACCTATCATAATGTCTTTGTCCGATGAACAGGTGAAGCAGATCCTCACAAAATTACGGGAGGAAGAGCAGGAGCTCGTTAAAGAATTTGCGGGAAAAACCCCTGAACAGTTACAAAAAGATGCCGATGAAAACCTTCAAACCCAATTTGATGATTGGCTTGGAAGTGTAACTGTGGAGCAAAAAGTGCTTATTCACCAATATAATCAACAGCGTTTATCCACCTTAGATATGTGGCTTGAGTACAGACACGAATGGTTACGCCAGTTTGAAGTTGCACTGGGTCAGCGCGCCGATAAAACATTATTAACCGAGCGTTTAACCTTGCTGATGACGCAGCCCGATGAGCTTAAGTCAGAACAACATAAAGTGTTTTTACGTAAAAATACTGAGGCATTTGGGACTTTGTTGTTGGCGATGAATGCGAGCTTATCGGAGCAGCAGTCTAAGCATTTTTATAAAAAGTTAGGTGGGCTCATTCAAGATCTCAAGGAACTGAATCAGGAAGCGATTGAAAAAGAAGCCTAGGTCATGAAAGATTTATTGCCTTGCTAGGGTCTATTTCTGCAAGCCAATAAATCAGCCTACTAACGACTAAATAGAGACCTTATGCCACTCGTATCCCTTTACCAGAAACTACTCAATATGAGCCGCTATTTCGAAGGCTTAGCGCCATTAGCCCTTAGGATTTACCTTGCACCTGTGTTAATGCAAGCAGGCTATAACAAGCTCGCTCACTTTGAAGATACGGTTGCTTGGTTTGCCAATCCCGATTGGGGCTTAGGTCTGCCAATGCCGGCGTTAATGGCAGGACTGGCGGCGGGAACTGAGTTCTTTGGCGCTATCTTGTTACTGCTTGGGCTCGCGACGCGACTGATTTCAATCCCTTTAATGGTCACTATGTTGGTCGCCGCATTGACTGTGCATTGGCCAAATGGTTGGTTAGCGATTGCCGATGGTAGTTCTTGGCTTGCGAATGACAGAGTGATTGAGGCAGGGGATAAACTGATAAAAGCCAAAGAGTTATTGCAGGAGCACGGTAACTATGACTGGCTGACCAGTTCAGGTAATTTTGCTGTGCTTAATAATGGTATTGAGTTTGCGATCACCTATTTTATTATGTTGTTGACACTTTTTACCTTAGGCGGTGGTCGTTACACTAGCCTAGATTATTTCATCGCTAAGCGCTGTAGGATTAAGTAAGTCTTTCTCAAGCGGGCTCAATTGTTAACTGCATCGGATTTTCAAGCGCATTTAATTTTTAAGTACACTCGATGGTAAGTGCACTCAACAAGTTAAATCCCACTCAAGCGGTGGGATTTTTTTATGCCTCTTTGTCAGCAATTTGCTATGCTTGAGCGCAATTTATATCGAACTAGGATAAGAACTTGGACGCTATTGAACTTTTACTCACTCGCCAATCAACTCCACGATTAACTGCTCCTGCTCCAGATGCGAGTCAATTAAAAATCATCTTAGATGCAGCCATTCGTGTGCCAGATCATGGCGCCTTAGCGCCATGGGAATTTATTATTGCCGCAGGACAAGGGTTAGATACCTTGGCAGATATCTTTGTTGAGGCAGCGAAAGCGAGCGGTGCCGATGAGGATTTTGTCAATAAAGCTAAGGGCATGCCAATGCGCGCGCCTATGGTGATTACTGTCGTGGCGAAAACGCAGCAACATTCCAAAGTCCCCGTACTTGAACAGCTCATTGCAGCGGGTTGCGCGACCATGGCGATGCAGCAGGCTGCCTTCGCCTTAGGTTTAGGTGCCGTGTGGCGTACAGGGGATTTTGCCTTTGATGCGAATGTGAATGTTGCTTTAGGTCTTGAGCCACACGATCAAATTGTCGGCTTTTTGTATGTGGGTACGCCAGCCGTTACTGCTCCTAAGAAACCGCAAAAGGACGGCAGTCAGTACGCCCGTTATTTATAAATCCGCCTCTTTTTTAGTGGAGAAATTCTATGCAAGTTGCGCGTACTCCTAGACTTATCCTGCGGCAGTTAACCCCAGCCGACGCTTCTTTTATGTTAGTCTTGCTCAACAGCCAAGGCTTTATAGAGAATATCGGGGATAGAGGAGTACGCACACTTGTGCAGGCTAAGGATTATATCGTCAATGGACCGATAAAAAGTTATGCCGAGTGCGGTTTTGGTTTTTATGCTGTAGTACTCGCCGAGAATGGATTCACCATTGGCATCTGCGGTTTAATCAAACGGCCGACACTGGACAATGTCGATATAGGTTATGCTTTTTTGCCGCAATATTGGGGCAAGGGCTATGCATTCGAAGCGGCTAAAGCCGCTTTTGACTTAGGTAAAAGTTTAGGTATTGAGCGTATTGTCGCGATTGTTAGCAGCCATAATAGTGCTTCAAAAGCTTTGCTGAACAAACTTGGATTACACTTTGAGCGTTGTTTGCAGCTTAGTGATCATGATGCGCCTGTTGAACTGTTTGGCCAACCTTAACGTATTGTTTATATAGGTTTTTATTTTATTGTAATTCCGTCTTCTTTATTCTAGAATTTCGCAAATTTTATCGTTGAGATATGGCAATCATATCTCTTATCGACGCCCCTCGAAAATCAGGCTCACTTAATCCCTCCTTGAGCCCTTGAGTACAGCAAAAGCGTAGCCCTTTTTTGGATGTAGCATAATGGTTTCGCAATTAAGTGAAGCAATGCTGGACGTGATCGCTGATGCCTTGGTAGACAAAGGCTATATCTTTTTATCTGACTTAGTTCCTTCCTGTATTAGCCAAGTACTATTGGAAAAAATTCAATCAACTGAAATATATGAATTAAAAGCTGCCTCTATTGGTCGAGGTTCTGAACAGCACTTAAATCCAGACATTCGTCGTGACAGAATACAGTGGCTAGAAGAGCAAAATGAGCCCGATGCCCAGTATCTTGAGTTGATGACACAACTCAAAAATGGCTTGAATCGTCGCTTGTTTATGGGCTTATTCGATTATGAAAGCCATTATGCGGTATATCAGCCTGGGGCCTTTTATAAAAAACATGTTGATGCACTTAAGGGCAGCCAAAATCGTATTTTAACCACAGTGTTTTTCTTAAATCCTGACTGGAAAGCGGCAGATTGTGGTGAGTTGATTATCTATGATGAAGCTGACATTGAGATTGAACGCATCGCGCCTAAAATGGGCCATTTTGTGATTTTCCTCAGTGAGCGTTTTCCCCATGAAGTGACCAAAACCTTGGCCCAGCGCAATAGCATTGCGGGTTGGTTTAGGGTCAGTAATAGCGTGCATGGCTTTTAACTTCACCTGATAACAAACGCCTAAATGCTGCCCACTGGTTTAGGTGTTTTTGCTCTCGATTGCCACTTTTGGTCATCACCAATCACCAATCACTTATCGCGACTGCGCAATGTCATTGCCTATTTCTCGAATATTGATTGGCCATCACGGCGTGTTCTTCCGCAGCAGTATTTATTCCAACCTGTGTTAACTGCCTTCTACTCATTTTTTCAAATTTTTTTACACTCTTAAGCTTTAGGTAATCTAAGCCGCCGAAAATGGAATGAATTTGTCCAATCATGCTGAAAATAGGGTGTTTTTTTATTCTCGTTTAATGTTAGGCTAGATAAAAACGTGCGCTACAACACACTTTTCTATCATCTAACGGAGGCGATACTGTGGGCTGTGAAGATAACTTAGGTTGTTTAAGTGGTGAGCATATTGTACTTGAGCCCTTATCTTTGTCCCATGTGGCGGCATTGAGTCTAGCCGTCACAGATGGTCAACTTTGGCGTTTATGGTTTACCAGTGTCCCTGAGCCAACTGAGATGAAGCTCTATGTGGCTAAAGCACTCGAAGAAAAAGCGCGGGGCCAGAGTTTTCCCTTTGCGGTGCGGGATAGAGTGTCAGGGGAAATCGTCGGATGCACGCGAATTTGCAACTGGGAGTCTGATAATCGCCGTCTTGAGATTGGATACACTTGGTATGCTAAACGTGCCCAGCGCACTGGGATTAATACTGAAGCTAAACTGCTGTTATTGACCTTTGCTTTTGAAACCTTAGACGCCATTGCCGTTGAGTTCCGTACTCACTGGCATAATCAAGCTTCGAGACAAGCCATTGCAAGACTGGGCGCTAAGCAAGATGGTGTATTGCGAAATCATAAGATTCTTAAGGACGGCACGATCCGCGATACCGTGGTGTATTCCATTATTGATATCGAGTGGCCAACGGTGAAAAACAGTCTGCAATTTCGATTGCGACAACGACCGCCAACACTCTAATGATAAATAGGAAAGGCCCATGGCAAGCATTATAACTCGAGTAGATGTGACTCATGTCCATGAGGTTGCAGTGTTGTTCAATGAGTACCGACAGTTTTATGGGCGTAGGGATGATCTCGCGGCTGCGGAGCAGTTTATTCATTCAAGAGTGTCAGATGGCTCATCGGTGATATTTATAGCCAAAGATAATCAAGGGCTTGGATTAGGTTTTGTTCAAATGTATCCCAGTTTTTCATCGTTACGTTTGGCCCCTATGTTGATCCTCAATGATGTGTATGTGACTCAACATGCCCGATGTGTCGGTATTGGGCGGGCGTTAGTGCTACAGGCCGCCAGTTATGCCAAAGCGCATAATATGAGTTATTTGATGTTAGAAACACAGCAAAAAAACCAGCGCGCGCAGGGCTTGTATGAAGGTTTAGGCTTTGTGCGTAACCAAGATTTTTATATCTACGAACTTGAGCTCCACCGAGGGCTTGAGTAGGTTTATTTATGGCGATTAAAAGGAAAAGTAACATGTTAACTCAGGTAAAAACGTTAGTATTAGGTGGTTTAGTCTTAAGTGCCAGTACTGCAGTTTGGGCTGATGAAGCAGAAAAAGCGTTTAGTAAAGAAGCCATTGAATGTGCCGCTTACTATCAAATTAGCTCAGAAGCCATTGGGGCGATGAATGCACCGCAAATGCAGGCCGTGGGTGAGCGTTTAAAAAGTTCTAAAATTGAGTCTGAGAATTTAGCTAAGAAATACAGCTCTGAAGCTGAGGTCACTCAAGCGGTTGCCGATGCTAAAGCCCGTCAAATCGAAAGCTTAGGGGGGTCAAGTAACTTAGGTGCGTTAATGGGTAAATATAAAGAAGAATGTAAAAACCTGTTAGCCGATCCACAAAAGCGTTTAAATTATTGGACTATGGCGACTATGTAATCGTAGGTTTTAGTCAGGGTAATCGTTTACGGATTGTGAAGAGAAGGAGCCTGATGGCTCCTTTTTGCGTTAAAGTACAATCACTAAGGAGCTGATGGAGCATTCATATTGAGTCGGTTTCCCCATAGATTTTAGCCCCGTTTGGTTTAGGGGCTGAGAACCAAGTTGCTTATTTTCGCTCGGCTGAAACTCAACCGCAGTTTTTAGGGTCCTAGTTACATGGTCAAGTATTTAAGCCTTGGGTTTAAATTCTCCTCAGTTTTAAATTCTTAGTTCAGTTTACGATATTCAAAGATAATCAAATATGAGTACTAAATAGGAGCACTATGGTATTAACAATAATGGCAGCGACTGTCTTGAGTGCTGGAGTCTGTGGGTACCATTTAATCTATGGTAAGCGGGTTTTATTGGCGCCACTCTTGAAGGCAAATGTGTCACAGCAAAGCAAGCAAATGCTACTGTGCTTATTTCACTGCCAATCGGTATTTTTTGTGGTTTCAACGGTTGCACTTTTAGCCTGTGCACTAAAGGTTATCCCTGGGATGTATGCCTTTAGCCTGTTGTTATTCCTCGGGATGAACTATGGGATCTTTGCGATTTGGCAGTTTTATATTGCCACTCTGAGTCCACCGAATAGTGGCCAGATGATCATAGTGCAAGCGCTGATTTTCTTACTCATTGGTATTTTGGCTATGCTAGGGCCACTCTTGTCTGCCGCGTAAATTGCTCATGATAGCTTGATAAATCATCGCGATTGAAGCGTCAGAGTTTGAAAAAATAAACAGCGAATTATGGGGTTAATTGAATACCGTATTGGGCGGCGAGTTCAGCGAGTTTACCATTATTGATGAGCAGTTCAATCCAGTGTGAGAGCCTTTTGCTATCGAGCTGTGAACTGGGGTTGAGTAAAATGCCATTAGCGTATTTTTGGTCCCATTCATCTGATATTAAAAGTAATTTTCTCTCTTCTGGATGAACCTTTAAATAATACTGTAGGTAAGAGTTCGTCACGGGCGTTAGGTCGGCGCGTTCACGCAGAATGCTTTCGATAGAGGCGTTATTGTGACTGACGAACAAGGGACGAAATTGCTTTGCCAGCGTATTCGCATCGGTTTCAAAGTGGGCAAACTGGTAGTGATATCCTTTGATGAACGCAATTGACTTGTTGGTTAAGTTTTTGAAATAGCTTTGGTTATGAGCTTTAGTTTTAAGTGCAATAAAGACTTCACCATCTATCATATGTAGCGGAATAAACTGAGTCGCTATTTTTTGCCATCCCCAAGCGGGATTCTCAAAGAGCATTATGTCGAAGCGACCTAAGGAATAGGCTTTATATCTGTGCTCAATACTGGTGACGGCAAATTTAAAGACCACTTCTTGTTGTACTTGATTTAATGCATTAATGATATCGAGTGTGAGACCTGTGTAACGGCCGTCTTGTTGTTGATGGACATAGGGAGCAAATTGATAACCACCGACATGAATTGTCGGAATTGACTCGGGAATCGCTGGCGACTGAACTTTATCTTGGGCGATAGCCGTGGTAAATGCGCTAATGCTTAAGGCTAAACAAAAGAGTAGGCGACACAACTGGCTCAATATCATAGTCACCCCTTGTTATTTTTAGCATGAATGATTTTTTACAAGTATACACAATTTAATTTGTTCAATGCTGTCGATAAAGTGCGAATTTTAAATCTGTCATAGTAAGCTAGCGCAAACAGGATGAGGGAGATTTCACATTGAGCAAGATAAAATCTCAAGTGTGTGGTTGGGTTGAACAGGGACATATCACGCAAGAGCAGGCGAATAAGCTTTATCGACAGGTGACAGTCTTGCCGGATGGGTCGAGTTGGCGTCGCTTAATCGCTCATTTATTACTCTGGTTCGGTGCGTTAAGTTTTGCCTGTGGGGTGATTTTTTTCTTTGCCTATAATTGGCAATCTTTGGGGCGATTTGCCAAATTTGGACTGATTGAAGTGGCGATAATACTCGCTATCAGCGCATTTGCTTGGCTCTATTATCGTGCCAACATTTATTCCCCTGTTAGTTCTTATCGTAAAGACAGCACTTTTGGTGCGACGACCGCCAATGGTGTGCTACTGGCCGCAAGTGTGTTAGTTGGTGGCTTATTAGCGTTAGTTGGGCAAACCTATCAAACGGGCGCCGATCCTTGGCAGTTATTCGCGCTATGGGCATTCGTTATCTTACCCTTTGCTTGGGTGGCGGGATTTGATGGTTTGTGGCTGTTGCTGGTGGGATTGCTAAACCTCAGCATAGGGATATTTCTGGATTCCTTTTCCCATTTCTGGGGATTATTTTGGGGCGCTCAAGGACAATTGCTGATCTTTATCTGTTTGAATTTAGTTATCTATTATGCTTTTGTACTTTTAGATCACAAAGTCGCGGGGCGCTGGCATGCGCCAATCCTTGAATATGCCTGTTCATTGTTTGCTATGGGCTGTTTTACTTGGTTAATCACTTGGCTTATTTTCGACGATTTCCTTGAACGTGATAGCTTCAGCACTGGGATTTTCTGTGGTTATTTTGCCCATCTGATATTCGGATTCGTTATTTTTCGTTATAGATTACCACGCATATATCCCTTGGCCTTGGGCGGTTTTAGCCTGATTGCCGTAGGCGCCGCGTTACTGATAAAGCTGATGTTTGAGGATAATGACCCCATAGGTGGATTTTTGTTTATTGGGCTTTATATCATTTTGGCAAGCACAGGTTTGAGTATTTGGTTGAGGGAGCTAAGCCGGAAACTTAAACCTCAGTTTGTAGGAATCGCCACCCAAGGGAGCGTGGGCGTGGGAGATGTTCATGAGCAACAATAATGGTTTACAGGATAGCGAAATGATCACTCGACCCTGCACTGATAGTGTTACGTCAATCGACGCTTCGAGTGAATTAAGTCTAATCAAACACTGGCAAGCTTTGTATGCCGAAGGCAATGTTAGTGCAGCTCAAATGCCAGAAGACCATGATACCCCTTGGTATATTGCCACTATGCAGGCGTTTGCTGCTTGGATAGCGGCGTTGTTTTTATTGAGCTTCATGATGGCAGTGTTTGGTGCCATTTTTGAGCATGTTGAAGAAGATGTCATTTTATTTATTGGCTTAACCTATTTAGCCTTGGGGATTGGGCTGTATTTTTTACCGCGGCAACAGATTTTTATTGAACAATTTGCTTTTGCCGCCTGTTTGAGTGGTTTGATCAGTGTGGCATGGGGATTATTTGATTTGATTAACAATGATTTTAGCCTTACATGGTATCTCTGTATGGCGGGTATTACATTGTTACTGTGGGGCTTGATTGCCCATGGGTTAGCCCAGTTTGTATTCGCTTTTTGCTTAAGTTGGTGCGTGATTGGCCTGATGGCAAAATTTGAACTGCTCAATTTTAGCCCAAGCCTTTTTGCCGTAGTCATTAGTCTAGTGTTATTAAATATCAATCAGTTCGGGCGTCATTATCGCAGGGCTCGGATGCTCATCTATGGTTTCGCACTCGCGTTGCTTTCGTTGCAGTTGATGCACGCTTTTAGTATGGACAGTATTTTTGAAGCCTTATTTAGCCCTTGGCAGCAAAGCCTGTGGCTGACACTGACTCATCTGTTGATTATTTTCGCTATTTGCGGATTTTTATTGGTGACAATCTTGCGCGAGCGCCAGCAATCACTAAGCTCACCAGCGGCGCTGGGGTGTGTTATCGGTTTAGTCATCGTTAGCGGTTTATCCTTACCTATGCAGGGTTTATCAACGGCTATTCTATTGATCTTGCTTGGTCATTATTGCAACGAGTCTTGGTTGAAAGGTATGGGAATGGTGTCGGCGCTGTTATTTGTCAGCGGGTATTATTATTCCCTAGAGACGACTCTGTTACTTAAATCTGGTTATTTGATGGGCTTAGGCGCCTTGCTGTTAGTGGCAAGGTTAGTGATGTGGCGGTTATTTCCTGCTAATGAAAATGCCAAGGAGACTATGTGATGGGAAAACTGTCGGCTTCACATAAATGGGCGCTTGGGCTCGTATTATTCACAACAGTGACGATTCTCGCTGGCGTGAATTGGCGAATTTTCAAATTCGAACAACTGCTTAATCACGGCCAAGTGGTGCGTTTTGCATTAGCACCGGTCGATCCGCGCTCATTAATGCAGGGTGATTACATGGCGCTTGAATATGCCATTGCGCGCGATGTGCGTAGTGCCTTAGCGCCGCAACAAATGCAGGGCCAGTTATTGCTGGCTGTCGATGGGCAAAAAGTGGCGCGTTTTGTGGACTTTTATACCGACCAAGCACTCGGTAAAGATCAACTACGAGTGCAGTTTCGTGTCCGTGGTAATCAAATTAAGCTCGCATCGAACAGCTTTTTCTTTGAAGAAGGACAAGCCGATCATTTTAGTGCAGCTAAATACGGTGAGTTTAGAGTGAATTTGCAAGGTGAGTTACTGCTCGTCAGTTTACTCGATGAAAAGCTTCAGCCCTTATAACCCTGTGTCAGGATTGTCATCCATTGGTTCTGCTTACTTGATTAACCTCGATTTATCTCTAGCCGCACTGTGTAGTGCGGCCTGCATCTTCCGTACTGCTTTCTTCCTAGTTCTGATCGCTAAATCGCGCGAATAATATCCACCTTAAGTTGCAACTTTGATGCAACCAATTTGTAACCTTGACCGCCTATAGTATCGTCAGTCTTCGAGGTGATATCACCTTGAAGCATCTAAGCGCATCAATTAAATACCAAATATTAAAACAATACATTTAGGGGTCTCAATGTTTAACACTAAAACTGTGCTGGCGTTAGCCATCAGCAGCGTTTGTGGGCTTGCCCATGGCGCGGATAATTTGATCATTTCTGAATACGTCGAAGGCAGCAGCAATAATAAAGCTATCGAACTGTATAACCCAACCGCGGGCGCTATTGATTTAAGCCAATACCAATTGCGCTTCTATTTTAATGGCAGCACAAACGTCGGCACGACCATTGCGCTCACTGGATCATTAGCGGCGGGGGCGACTTATGTGGTTGCCGATAATGACTCTTCTGCCGATATCCTTGCGGTCACAAATCAACAGAGTAACGCCAGCTTCTTTAACGGCGACGATGCGATTGAACTGACCTATCAAAATCAAGTCATTGATAGTTTAGGTCAAGTCGGTGTCGATCCCGGTGCCGAGTGGGGCAGTGGTGATCTCTCCACTCAAGATAATACCCTGCGCCGTAATCCTGATCTGCTGATTGCCGATCCTATCAGTACTGATGCAGTAAGCTTTAGCACTTGGCTAGGTTTTGCTAAGGATGATGTTTCTGATCTTGGTAAGTTCAGTGCGGGTACGCCAACCGATCCCGTCGACCCTCCACCAAGCTCTTTAGTGTGCGGCGAAGAAGCCACAGCAATTCATGCGCTTCAAGGCGCGGGCGCTGCCAGCCCTCTCAATGGTCAAACTTTAGTGGTTGAGGCGGTTGTCGTCAGTAATCAAGAAGCTGGTCTTAAGGGCATTTTCGTGCAAATGGCTGATAATGAAGCCGATAGTGATCCCCAAACCTCGGAAGGGGTGTTTGTGTATACCGGCACTGCGCCCACAGCTTATGTGGCAGGCGATCGTATTCGTTTAAAAGCCAAAGTCACTGAATATCAAGGCTTAACTGAACTAACGACTTTATCAGAACACAAGTTGTGTGCTACAGGACAAACGTTACCAACGGCCGCGCTAGTGGCCTTACCAGTTAACAGCAGTGATGATTTTGAGCCCTTTGAGGGCATGCGTGTTCGTTTTAGCCAAGATTTAGTGGTGAATGAAGTCTATAACCTCGGTCGTTATGGCGAGATTTCATTAGGCAGTCAGCGCCACTTTATTGGTACGCAGGTGGCTGCACCGGGCGCGGATGCGCTGGCGGTGAGTGCAGCCAACCAACGTGACAGTATTTTATTGGATGACGGTTTAACGGCGCAGAATCCTGATCCTGTGCAATTCCCCGCTCCTGGTTTGAGCGCATCAAACACAGTGCGTGTAGGCGATAAAGCCACATCGCTTACGGGTGTAATGCACTATGGCTTTAATCTGTATCGCATTATGCCAATCGAAACGGTGAACTTTGTGGCGGAAAACCCACGCCCTGTTGCGCCCACATTGAATGATGGCGGTAATCTAAAAGTCGCTAGCTTTAACGTGCTTAACTACTTCAATGGTGATGGCCAAGGTGCAGGTTTCCCAACCGCCCGTGGTGCCAATACGTTGAGCGAATTTGAGCGTCAAAAAGCGAAGATTGTCAGCGCCATGGTGGGCATTAGTGCCGACGTATTCGGTTTGATGGAAATTGAAAATGATGGCTTTGGCGCTAATTCAGCCATTGCCGATTTAGTCGCAGGTTTGAATGCCGCAGTGGGTGAAGCGCGGTACGTTTATATCGCGCCAACAGGCATGAATGTGATTGGCACCGATGCCATCACAGTTGGCTTGATTTATCGCAGCGATAAAGTCACGCCGCAGGGCGCTGCACGTATTCTATCTAGTGCGAATTCGCCATTAGATAGCGATCAAAAGCCCCTGTTTGACGACAGTAAAAACCGTCCAATGCTGACCCAAGCCTTTAGCGTGAACGGCAGTGAAGAAGGCGTGGTTGTTGCGGTTAATCACTTTAAATCTAAAGGCAGTGAATGTGCAGGCGAACCTGATCTTAACGACGGTCAAGGCAACTGTAATATCACTCGTACCCGTGCGGCGACGGCTGCAGGTCAATGGATCAGCGAGCAATATCCAGATCAAGGCGTACTGCTGATTGGTGATTTGAACGCCTATGCGAAGGAAGATCCATTAACTGCTTTAGGTAATGCAGGCTTTAGTGAGCTGTTTGCCAAACTTGAAAAGCCAAATCCTTATTCCTATGTGTTCTCGGCTGAATCGGGTCAGTTGGACCATGCTTTAGCAAACGCTGCCCTGGTGGATAAAGTGGTGGATGTGACGCAGTGGCATATCAATACCGACGAACCGCGCGTATTGGATTACAACGAAGAGTTTAAGACGCCTACTCAAATCCAAGACTTATTTGCCACTGATGCGTATCGCTCATCGGATCACGATCCTGTGGTGATTTCACTCTTGCTCGACGCGGAAAAAGTCGCGCCAGTGGCCAGTTTCACCCAAGTGGTGAATGGTGCTGCGGTGCAGCTGACATCCACTTCAACCGACAGCGACGGACAAATCGTGTCAGCAGAGTGGAGCTTTGGTGATAATACCGTCGCAATGGGTGAGGTAGTGACTCACAGTTATAGCCAAAGCGGCGAGTATCTGGTCACGCTAACTGTGACTGATAACGACGGCCTAACCCATAGCACGTCGCAAATGGTGACAGTGGTTGCTGATAACGTGAAACAACCACCCGTTGCGCAAATTCAGCGTATTAATTTATGGTTAGTCGATATGTTTATCTCGACTAGCTATGATACCGATGGCGTAATCAAGCAACATAAATGGACGTTCGACAATGGCACCCGCGCTAACGGTCAAGTGGTATTGCGCCTTGCCCGCCATGGACAACACACAGTTGAACTGACCGTTAAAGATAACGACAAGTTAACGGATACCACAACGCTGACTTACCGTTAAGCCAGTCCTTTTATTCCGTTGATTTTAAGTGACGCCAAGCTCGCAGCCGCGGGCTTTTCTTTTTGCCCAAAAGCAAAATAAAGTTGTTGTCAGTTGTGACGCATCAATTGTCATTGTTTCCCCAGTGACTCGTCACCTCTTTATTTAACAAGAAGCCTCCCTGAGGGCTCTAATAAAATATCCCTGTTTTAGAAGGTTACAGGTGCAACAATGACAATTTTAACTAACCCTTTCGCTGTTTGTTTAGCTAAAAAGCTAATGCACAAAGCAAGATAACTTTGTCGTCAGTTGTGCTGTATTCATTGTCATTGTTTCCCCTGTGACTCGTCTATTTCTTTCAAAATAAGCCTCCCTGAGGGCTCAGCTAAAACATCCTGTTTTAGAAGGTCACTGGTGCAACAATACCAATCTTAACTAACCCTCTAGCTGCTCGTTTAGCTAAAAGATATTGCCCTAAAGCAAGATAACTTTGTTGTCAGTTGTGCAGCATGAATTGTCATTGCTTCCCCAGTGACTCGCCGTAAATATATCCCTATAGGCTCGACGGCAGCATCCATGCCGCCAACGGTCACTGGTACAACAATGCCAACTTAACTGACACTTCTGCTGTTTGTTTAGCTAAAAAGCTATTGCCCCATTCCAATTAAGCAATGACTTAATATGTACGACTTGGTGCTTTTAGATTGACCAAATTTTAGTAATGAGACAATGTAGTCATCAGGAACTGTTCGCCTCCATTTACAAACTTACTTCGGTGGATCATTTTTCGATGCAAATCGTGAATCAGTTTTTGGTGCAAATTAAGAAAAGCGTTAGGAACTATTGAAGAAATGTTCTCTGAATCGCAGAAAATTGAAACATACAAAGCTATGGGGCAAATCGCTATGGTCTGCGGTGGCAGTGAGTATAAGTGTGCATGGGCTATGAGCTTGCTTGAACAAGGTGTAGATACGCCATATATTGCTATTTTAGCTACACTCATAAAGCCTATAAATGAATTCGAAGCCGATGATTACTTCAATAGAGTTTTATCAGAACTAGATATTGAACGACCAAACGATGAAGAAGCAATTGAAGGTTATGCCAAAGTTTTAATGAAAGAGGTGGTTGACGGATCTTTAACCCCAGAAGTTGGTGTTTCAATGATATATAATGCAAACGTAAAACTTGACTATCCTAGTTCATTTGGCGATTTTACAGTTCTCGAGGACGAATGGTACTGTGAATACATTAATGGATGGTCAAAAGAGCAAAGAAAAACCAAAATTATCAATGCATGTAAGAATACTTATGAGGTTCTTAATTATCCAAATGTTTTCAAAGTCTAACAAATAAGGTTAGGCTGCGCGAAGCGGCGACCTTATCCCAAATATTGAACAAGTTGTTCCACCGTCATTTATCCTTTTGCCCCAAAGTTTGCTAGCACTCGTTTAGTGAATCGAAAATTGACGAACTACTTGCCCTACAAATCCTTATCTATTAGTTCTGCTTTTTAACCCGACTTTTAGCTCTTCATCATGACTGATCAAAATTGAAATGCTATACAGTTGTGTTCATAAATGCCTAGTATTGAGTGCTTTTACTTAAATTACATGCGCGTTATCCCAATACTGTAAAGATAAAACTATTAAAAATTAAATTCTTAAGTTTTATGTCGGTTAGATAATAGATTTAGAAAATGCGCATGCGCGTTTTTCCGGATGGTGTATTTGATAAAAAGCTGATAAGTTCTTTGCACACTGATAGTTAACTGTGCATGCGCACTATACATACGCTAAGTGTCAAAGGATAGGCTGGCACATCATGGAGGAATTATGTCCCACAAAATATCGAATGTAGTAATAAAAAACTTCAAATCTGTCATTGATGCAGAGTTTAAACTGTCAAGTTTTACTCCTTTAGTTGGTTATAATAATGCAGGTAAATCGAATTGCTTGTCTGCTATTCAATGGTTACTTAAAAAATCTAGTTTACCAGAAAAAGACTTTTTCGATGCTACTCAGCCAATTGAAGTAATCGCAACTATAGAAGGTGTTACTCAAGCTCTTCTCGATTCAATGCCACCAAGGCAAAAAAGCTCTATCGGAAAATATATTCAAAATGAAACGTTAAAAATACGACGATTTCAAGCAATTTCTAGTGAAAAAACAGCAGATATTAAAATTTCAGTATGGGATGAAGTAGAAGCTGAGTGGGCTGTAAACCCAACAGGTCTTGATAATGCTATTAGTGTACTACTTCCTGAGCCTATCAGAATTGGTGCTATGGAAAATGCAGCTGAAGATGCTTCAAAAGCCAAAACCTCCACAACAATTGGGAAGTTACTCGCAGAATTTCTGACTCCAGTAAAAGCGGCGCATGAAACAGAGTTAAACCTTCACCTCAATGAGGTAGGAAGACGAATTTCATCTGACGGAGATATGCGATTTGGGGAACTTTCAACAATCGATCAAAACGTTAACTCTAAAGTAAATGACTTGTTTCCAGGCATGAGTGTAAAACTTCACTTTGACACGCCTTCAATAGATGATTTGATCAAAGCAGGTACAATAAAAGTTTTTGAAGGAACTGGAAATGGTAGAGACTTTTCTTCGTATGGTCATGGTGCTCAACGTTCTATCCAGATGGCTTTAGTTCAATATTTAGCGGAAATTAAAAGAGTTAACAACAATTCAAGCTCAACTACATTATTGTTAATCGATGAGCCTGAATTATATTTACATCCTTTTGCTATTGAGCAAATCAGAGAGGCTTTAGTAGCATTATCAGAAAATGGATATCAAGTACTAATTACTACTCACTCAGCTCAAATGATTACTCCAGAATTAGCTGAAAAAACATTATTAATTAGAAAAAATGATTCTCATGGCACTCATTCAAGACTTAGATTGACAGATGCTATTCAAAGAGTTGTGCCTAATTCTATGCATCAGATGGAGCAGTTGTTTAATTTATCACACTCTAATCAAGTTTTATTTGCTGAAAATGTCATCTTAACTGAGGGGAAAACGGAGTTACGTTTACTTCCTTTTTTATTCAAATCAGTTGCTAATTTAACTATGGGACAGGAAAAACATGCTCTTGTCGCGCAAAGTGGTGTTAACGATACAAAAAAATCATTAGAAATACTTGGTGCAATGGATTTACCCTCAAAAGCAATATGTGATCTAGATTATTGTTTTACGGGTGCAGTAAGGGATAACTTTATTTTATCTACTGATCAAGATTTAGTTGCGTTGAAGGCTATGCTTCCTAATTTAGTTCAATCCCATGGTGTGATGTTAAATGGGAATGGTTTACCTAAAAACACCAATGCAATAAGTGCGGCGAAAGCTTTTGAAGCTTTAGCTAGTCAGCAAGCCGCAATTCCATTAATAAATTCTTTACATAATAAAATGAAAGCACAAAGCATTTGGGTTTGGAAAAAAGGTGCTATTGAGGCTCATATTGGAACAACAAGTAAAGATGAAAGCGCTTGGGCGCAATTTAAAAATAATGTATCAATTCATGGGTTAGCCCAAGCATGCAATGATCACCAAAGTATAATAGATCTTGTTGAATGGCTACGTAATTGACACTTAATCGGGTAGCCGGAGGTATCTAACCTCCAGCCCCCAAACCACCCTGTATTCGGCTCTGCACACGACTAAATGGATTTAGGAAGTAGGGCGAAGCTGGATGCCAAAGTCGAGGGCGGTTCATTTAGAACGTCTAACCTAGGCTTTCTGGTTAGCTTCTTGTTTCGAGAGTGAACTGCAATCCATCCATCTCTCAGTGAACATAAACCCGCTTTCTTAACTCTTACTTGAAGCTTTGCATTAATAATTATAATGTGAAGCATGAGCTTTAATGCTTAAGCTCTAAATCATTTCTGTCCCAAAGTGTACTACCTATGCCTTTAAAACCTACAGATTACGCGAATGCTCGAAAGGTGTGCCATGGTGATTGGCGAGACGACCGTCCGCCCCATGGACGGGGCGGTCGAGCATCCAAGGACGGACTTGCAGCGAGTCGACGAGCGAATGCCATGGCAAGCCTGTGCGAGTGGATACCCGTAAACGCTAAACTTCTAACAACTGAAATTACTGCTCCCCAAACACTACTTTCCAACATATTTCTGTCCAAAAGCGTGCGGCGTATCGCTTTAAATATACAAGTTATGCTAGTGCGCAAAAGGCGTGCCATGGTGACTCGCGTGACGACTATCCGCCCTACGGAAGGGCATTCTAGGATGGACTGGAACAACATCCATGCTTAACTCTGAAGAATCCCCTGATGATTTACAAATAAATCATCAAATTAGGGTGGAAGCGCATCTTGTTGCATGATCAAATGGTTTCGCTAAAAACTACACTTGGACAACAAGATGCGCGAAGCCAATATCCTACAACATTCTTTACACCAATACTGCCCAGAACTTCACCTAAAACGATTAAACAGCTTGATGCTGGCCTCTAAGGCACTGATTGAATGTAAGACACTGACCTTGACTGAGTTAGGTCGAAA
>NZ_JAKKRO010000026.1:0-64402 GCF_025654235.1 Shewanella sp. SM32
CGCGGCCCAAATCATCGCGTCCATCGGCAATTTACGCCGTCTTAACGTCGCAACGCCCTGAGAGTCTAGACAAGATTGAATTAACTCAGGTTCTAACACATCTGCTAAGCAGGTGAATTCGGTTAGGCGGGTAATATGAGTACGGGCGAGTGCTTCTGAGAGTTGCATAAAAAATCCGATGACATGAGGTCATCGGATTTTGATCTTTTCAGCGAGATCGTCAAGCGATCTGTCTTAACTGATCGGCATTAGGCATGCCCCAGGTTTTATTTTCTCGCCGTTATTTTTGTTCGGCTTTTAAGTGTTCGGTCTCTTTACCCTTAGCTTCTAACTGACTCACTACCCAGTTAAACACGGCCTGCGTACCAATTGGGCCATCTTGTGGCCAGCGCGGGTCTGGGTCAAACACGGTTTCAATCACATCGGGGTTATCCAAGCGTATTTTGGCTACCTCAAGCATTTTCTCTTTCTGATCCGGGCGCAGCATATCTACCTTATTTAGGCAGACCAACACAGGTTTACCCTCCGCCTTTAATTTTTCCAATGTCTCCACTTCGTGACCCGATACTCCACGGCAGACATCGACCACCAGCAGGAACAGATCGGTATGCTTAATGTTGTCATTCACTAGGTCATTGACCTCGGAACGAACGTCGTGAAATCCAGGGAAGTTAATCAGTTTAATGGTGCCAGTATGCCCAAGGTCATAAACTTTCGTATCGGCTGTTGAGCCAGCAATAGGATTGATATTGCCAGTATCGACACCGAATACACTTTTTAATAGCGCGTCTTTGCCTACGGAACCATCTCCCACTACGCTGATGGTCAGGCGTTTCAATACGTTTTGACGCAACATTGCAATGTGTATGATCGCCGGGACTGTTTTTCGAAAAGCTGGGCCAGCAATTTCTACCGCCAGCCATGTGCCGGAAACAATCCAACCAATTGGCCCTAGAAATGCCCCGACCCCTCTTACCAGCGCTGCATTTGCTGCAAAGTTGAGGCCATTACCCAGAAGTGAGCGGGCCAGCATGTTGGCCAGAATGACGGTCATCCGATACACCGCGAAGCCACCAAATTGGTTAAGCATCACCTGCGAAGCCAATAATGTGCCCGCCAGTATTGCTCCCTGATCTTTTTCTGAAAGATTCATAGAACGCATCAGCGCGCTGCGTTCTTCATCGCTCATTTTCTTCAGTGCATCAGAAAACATATGCTGAATAATTAATTCTTCGTTTTTCTCTACCGAATTGTTTTCACTGATCCCTTGAACCTTGAGCTTTTCACCAACATCGCAGACGATTTCTTTATACTCAACGCCTTTACCGCTGCGAAATATTCTGGCGATATCGTTGCTGCCCATTTTGCACAGGTAATCGGCAATTTTTTGCGCATCTGAATGGGTACTGCTGCGCTCCATCTGTAGCTTTAGTTCCTCCTGGGTGGTGCCAAGGTATTTAAGCAGTGGAGTAATGTCTTCTTTTTTCTGCGCTAGGGATCGTTGTAAAACATCAACGAGTGAAAGAGGTTTGGTCATTATTTATTTCCTTTTGAGCAGGTGCTGCGTTGTGCCGCTGCACCTGCGTTTACTGTAATAAGTTAGACTAACGTCAGAACAAGGTTGCCGCTATCGGCTACCGGGGTGACAGTAATACGTATCTGCGCTAAGGCTGCCCCAGCCGCAGTCCCTAGCACTGCCCCTGTTAACGCGCCGAGCACACCGCCTAAAATCGCGCCCATCACCGTGCCAGTTACCACCCCAGTGGTACAAAAGTAAATTATACGATCGGTCGATGGGTCTTCAAACTGAACCGTAATACGGCGTGCTTTGCAGAAGTCATGCAGTTCGTTTTCAACGCTTTGCAGCAAGCTGGCCGCGACTTCAAATTGTGTCCCTTTGGCTTTTACGCCAATAAAGGCTAACAGTTTACTGATTTGGTCTGGACTAGCAATTTGGATAGTCATGTTGATTTCTCTTTGGTTAATTTTAGAAGTAGTCATGGCTCTCGCTCCTATATAGAAGACTGATATGACTATTGCGAAGTATGTGCCAACTTTAAAAATATTTTTTAATACATATAAAACAATGTTTTATATATTCATCGCTCAATGTTGACTTTTTGTTTTAGTAATGAAAACATCGCTAAGTGTTTCACTTAATAATGATTTCGACATTATGAATTTCCGTGTGATCAATTTTAGCGAAGAAAAATCTCCAGCCGATTTAGCATTTTATTGGCATCAGGTCAGTACAGAATTGTCCTGCGAGCAGACAATTTCGTTTACCTCAGATATTACCGATATGATTTCTCAGGCCGTGCTGAACGAATGGAGGCTGGCGCTGGAGTTGCTCGTGAAACAGGAAAACATCCTAGTTTTGGTGAAAAAATATCCGGAATTTATGCAGTGGGTTGAGCTAATTGCAGATAAGGGACCAAGTCTAGTCTTGCAAAATGAGAGTAATATTTTCAAAGCTGTAGGGATAATAGACCGATACGATCTGGGTAATGACCGCGATTTTATCAACCGAGCGCGAGCTATTGTGATGCGCAAAACCGTTTTTTTGCTACCAGATAGTGCCCCGTCAGGCTCAGCGTTGTACCAAGTTGATAAGCGTAATGAGTTTATCGGTTCGCTTTCGGTTTTGCTTAGTTCAGGAAACACCTCCATCGCGTTGGCAAAATCTGGGCATAAGGCCGCTGCTGGCGATTCAATCTTCCGAAACGTGCTGGCCTCGCTCTTTGCTAGGAATTCACAGCTGCGAATGGATGAGGATACGGGCATTCACATCAAGCCTGGCCCTCTACTTATTGAAGGAGATACTGGGACTGGTAAAAGTGCGGCGGCAAAACATCTCGCCACGAAAATGGGTAAGACAATGGTTGAGATTAACCTTGCCGCCGTCAGTGAAACATTGCTGGAAACCCGTATGCGAGGATCGACAAGCGGTGCATTTACCGGAGCAACCAACAAAAAAGGATTTTTTGAAGAATCACATAACGGCGTGCTTTTCCTCGATGAACTACAAAGCGCAAGTCTGGCCTCACAAACACAGTTGTTGGATTTACTGTCTGCCATTAGTAATGACGTCTGGATTAGTAAAGTAGGTGATGATGCGACTAAGAAAAAATACGATGTCAAAGTGGTACTCGCTGTCAATGAACCCGTCGAGCTCCTACTGGCAGAAGGTCGGTTACGTCGCGATTTGTTTCATCGTATTCGTGACGTTGTGAAATTCAAATCACTCAACGAGCTTTTTGCAAAAGACAATGCTCTAGAGTTGTTAACCCACATTCTGACGCTCTACCGATGGAAATCCTTAGATTTGCCTGTATTTACCAGCAATGGAAAGGCGAAACAGCTTTTGTCACAGCTTTTCACGGTTTACGAAGAGGGAGTCATGGAAAAAATATTACATTCCCCTTGGCCGGGAAACTTTCGCCAGCTGGAACGCTTCGCTTGGGATCTCTTCTTTGTCCTAGGAGACAGCATCGAAGTGACTAATAAACTTATCGACCGGCTGCTGAAAGAGGAGGTGAACCGTATTCCGCCCACCCTTATTGAGACCGAGCCAGCTCACATAGAGCAAACTGTCCCTATAATATTCAGTGAAGTGGAATCCATTATCAAAAAGCACAATTTCAACATGAAAGCCTCACTGCCAGAACTCGGGGCTTACCGTCTGCGAACCTACAATGCTCTTAGAGGATTTATAAGGGAAAACAAAGCCCAATTCAGCGAGGTTTTTTTGGCTGACTCCAAAATTACGAAGATTATTAACTCAGGAGCAAAAGTAAGAAAGGCTGGAGATGTGATCTGATACTTATGGACATCTCGGTAAGTAAACTAATAATTTACTGGTTCTACAATGACGAATAAGTGACCATTTGAATAAAATGATCGACAAAGCTCTTGTTAGAGGCATACCGGTATTTAAATCGGACTGTTGACTTTAGCTTTAGCTTTAGCTTTAGCTTTAGCTTTAGCTTTAGCTTTAGCTTTAGCTTTAGCTTTAGCTTTAGCTTTAGCTCTAGCTCAGTTAAAAGCTTTTAACTGAGCTAGAGCTAAATAGTTATTATTTCAGCATGAGGTGTTTATTATCAATTTCAAATATTGCGACAATTTCTCTAATGCTTCCCTTCGCTCATCGAAATAATCATGCTTGCTTATAAATACCCTCCTCTTTTTAGTTGATATTTTAAGCAAGTTTCTGTGGTGATAAAGGTACGACATTCTCAATCATCAGTGTTTCGAGCTTCTCTCCCCAAGCTTGTAATACTGATAATTGCTCATTCAGGTAATCATGATGATTATAGACTCGCAGCATCCCAGGAAGCTGATGACCAACCGTCTTTTCAATTGCCACTATATCTAGTCCCATTTCACTGCATCGACTGATAAAAGTACGGCGTAAGTCATGAGGCGAGAAATGTTCAAGATTTGACGGCAGGTTGCGTTTGATATGAGAGCGAATCGCAGAGGGCTCTTGTACTTTATCTAAGCCAACCTGAGGCCATACCAATTTCCAATGACTAGGGACACTCTCACGTTGCTCTAGCAGCTGTTTAACAAGGTAGTCGCTTAGTGGCACTTGGCGACTGTCTTGGCTCTTAGTGTGCCGATCTTCTGAACTCGCAGGCAGCAGCCAAAGCTGCTTATCAAAATCAATTTCACTCCAGCGCATTTCAAGTACCGCACTGATCCTTTGTCCACACCCAAGTAAGAAATTTAATAGCCGAATATTGGTAGCATCCGTTCGCCAAGAAGGCAAACTTGTTAGCAATATTTTCAGCTCGGAGAAGCTTAGATTTCGCCTGGTGATTTTCGTCCCGCCACCCACATCTCTCGCCCTCAATAGCGGAGCAGGATGCGTATCGATCATATTCAACGCCAAGGCATGCTTGATAACCTGATTGATGATCTTGTGACACACCCCTATGGCGCCAGCCATCCTCCGACCATTTTTATCCACCTTAGCATCAAACACTTTATTGAGATCATTCATTCTCAAATCAGCTAATTTAATGTTGCCAAGATACGGCTTTATGTCGCGCAAATAGATGGCTCTTGCCTGAGAACCCCGCAATTGCTTTGAAAGCTGCTTCTCATCAAAACTCACAAAAGCATTATCAAATGTTTTCGCTTCCTCTTGCTCACGATGCTCTCTTAACAATTCTTGCTTAGGATTCTTGTTATTTTCTAGCCAACTACGGAAACGCCCGGCCTCTTTTCTTGCCTGCTCTAATGTCATCCCGGTTTCGGGTCTCGACTTGTCGTATCGGCCCATTGAGATTTTTTCGTGCTTCTTACCAACTTGAAATCGAAATACCCAAGTCATAGTGCCAGTTGGGCGGACGCGGATGTTGAGCCCCTCAATTTTTTTATCTGGGATTAGGTACTCTTTATCTTGCGGACTCAATGCTTGTAATGTGGCATTGCTGCTAATTCGCTTTGTGGTCATGAGTAAACCTCAACAATTCTGGGTACGGCTGGGGGTACGGTGACGGGTGAGTTTTTATTGTATCCCCAGAGATACTCATGGACAACAATAAAAATAAAATCTTATAGAATCAATTTGATATGAAACATCGATGGACTTGCATGGACACACGTAGATTGGAAATCTTTTACACAGATCACATGGAAACGGGTGTACTACTCGAGCGTCGTTAATCACTTCAGATACACTGAGCTCGACTGCATAACACTTAAACGTAAATTCGCTAAAAATAATGGAGCCTTAGGCTCCATTATTTTAGTAAATCTGCATCTCACTCAGATTAGCGGTGTTCAACCTTATGCTGCAAAGCCTCGGCGCCTTTGGCGACCATGCGCAATTGCATGACTAATTGATCGGCAAGAATTTTGCGGTCAGCCCGTTTCATATCTAATGCGGAAGCGCCGGCATTAAACACCAGTGTCACTAACGCTTCAGCCTGTGCACGAGCTAGCAAGGGGGTTCGCCCCGCTTTGGCTTCGGTATAATGAGCCAATTCAGAAATAAAATGCTCAATTTCGCGGGCAACTGCCGCACGGAATGCAGCCGAGGTTCCAGAGCGTTCATGCAATAAAATACGGAATACGTTTGGATTAGAATCAAGCACTTCCATAAAGGTATCAACGGAGATACGGATCACACTGCCACCCACTTCAGCTCGCTGACGGCCTTTACGCATCATCTGCCTTAGGGTTAACCCGCCCTCATCCACCATAGTAAGACCAAGTTCGTTCATATCTTTAAAATGGCGATAAAAAGATGTCGGCGCGATATTAGCTTCCCGAGCAACCTCTCGCAAACTCAGACTTGAGAAACTGCGCTCAGCACTTAGCTGATTAAAGGCCGCATCGACTAAAGCTCTGCGAGTTTTCTCTTTTTGCTGTGCTCGAATACCCATTCTTAAATCCGCTAACTGAATGTAATAACGCGATAATACCGCTTTTAGGCATTAAACACAGCCCCATCGTCCTTGACCAAACAATATAGCTAAGCTAAATTAGCTTACAGATGTACGCTCAAAAGCGAATTTTGGAAACCTATAATGAAAAAACCCCCTATCATCTGGCTTAATGTCAGTCTGTTTGCCATCACTTTCCTCAGTGCGGTAATTTTAGTTCCATGGCGCGGTATTGTTCATGGCTATGGTGCCAGTGAATGGATCGCTTTTATTGTTTTAGCCTTTGCCAGTGGCCTGTCAATCACCGCGGGTTATCACAGACTCTGGTCACACAAGGCCTATAAAGCCCATCCGGCGGTGCGTTTTATATATGCCCTTGGTGGTGCTTTAGCATTACAAAACAGTGCATTGCACTGGGCATCTGATCACAGAGTCCACCACAAGCACGTAGATGATAACGACAAGGACCCGTACTCAGCCAAAATGGGATTCTGGTACAGCCATATCGGTTGGATGCTGCGTGAGTATCAGTCGCAACGCTATCACGATTATCAAAATGTGCGTGATCTGCAAAATGACCGCATTGTCATGTGGCAACACAAACATTACCTCACACTCGTGTTGCTGATGAACATTGGACTGCCAGTAATGCTTGGTTGGCTCAATGGTGACGTGCTGTCTATGTTATTGATGGCGGGTTTACTGCGTTTAGTGGTGGTGCATCACTGCACTTTCTTTATCAACTCTTTAGCCCACGTGTGGGGCAGTCAGCCTTATACCGATAAGAATACCGCCCGCGATAATGGCTTCTTGGCCATGTTGACCTACGGTGAGGGTTATCATAATTTCCATCATATTTTCGAAAATGACTATCGTAATGGCATTAAATGGTGGCACTACGATCCAACCAAATGGTTGATTAAGTCATTATCTTGGTTGGGATTAGCTAAGGATTTGCGTACGAGTCCACAGGAACGTATCGAGAGCGCACGCTTACAGATGCAGTTATTACGTACCAAGCGGAAGGTTAATAACCTACCTAATGCTGATGAAATTATTGAAAAAATCCAAGCAGAGTATGAGTTATTAAAGCTGCACTTAATGGATTACTATCAAGCACAGAAAACCTTGCTTGAGGCCAAGCGTAAACAACTTGTCGATCAGCAACTATTGCAACAAGTTGAAGAGCTAAAGGCGCGTTTCTTAGTCCAGCAAAAACATTGGCGCAGCCTGACCGCAACTTATAGCTAAGCCACAATTCTGCCCGAAAGTCATACGGCCACCTTGCATGGTGGCCGTATCTGATTATGATGATGCCTTAATCACTTAAATAGGCTGTTGAGATCATGTCAGATTCCCCAGTTACACTCCCAGAATCAATCAAGCTAACAGAATATAGTCATGGCGCAGGTTGTGGCTGCAAAATATCCCCTAAAGTGCTCAGCACTATCTTAGCCTCGCAATTACCTGTATTTACCGATCCAAATCTGCTGGTTGGCAATCAGAGCCGCGACGATGCTGCAGTGTACAAACTCAATGATGACATAGGCATCATTAGCACTACCGATTTTTTTATGCCAATTGTTGACGATCCATTCACCTTCGGTCGTATCGCAGCGACCAATGCGATCAGTGATATTTATGCCATGGGTGGCAAGCCTATTATGGCGATTGCAATTTTAGGTTGGCCAATCAATAAACTACCCGCAGAAATCGCACAGCAAGTGGTCGATGGCGGCAGACAAGCCTGCATGGAAGCGGGGATCATGCTAGCCGGTGGTCATAGCATAGACGCACCCGAACCTATTTTTGGCCTCGCGGTTACCGGACAAATTGCCTTAAGTGATTTAAAACAGAATGATACCGCTAAAGCCGGCGATCGTTTATATCTCACTAAACCTATCGGCATTGGTATTTTAACCACAGCGCAAAAACAGAAAAAACTCCGCGATGAAGATAGCCTCATTGCGGTCAATGCTATGTGTCAACTCAATACTATAGGCGCGACCATTGCAAAAATTAGCGGTGTAAATGCCCTGACCGATGTCACTGGTTTTGGACTGGCAGGACACTTACTCGAAATGTGCCAAGGCGCCAACCTCACTGCGAAGCTTAAATTTGATGCAGTGCCATTGTTACCACGCGCCTTAGATTATTTGGCCTTAGGTTGTGTTCCTGGCGGAACTCACCGTAATTACGACAGTTATGGCGAGAATCTCCCTGAACTCAGCGAGCATCAAAAAGCGATACTGTGCGATCCGCAAACCAGCGGTGGTCTGTTAGTTGCCGTCTCGGCCGCAGCTGAAGCGGAATTAATTGCCCTACTCGATGCGAACCACATAACCCCAATCTGCATTGGGTCACTAGAAACACCGACCACTGCAGCGAATGTGGTGTTGAGCTGATGCCAAGCGCTATTGTAGCCGCAGAGCAATATAGGGAGATCTTTCTCAATCAACATCCGATGATGGATGTGCGAGCGCCCATAGAGTTTACTCGAGGTGCGTTTCCCAACTCGACCAACTTGCCCTTGATGCTGGATAGTGAAAGGGAAAAAGTCGGTACTTGTTATAAGCAATTTGGCCAGCAAGCCGCGATTGCATTAGGTCATTCACTAGTGAATGGTCCCATCAAGCAACAGAGAATCGAGGCTTGGGCTAGCTATGTTAAAGCCAATCCTAATGCTTACCTTTATTGCTTTCGCGGCGGCCTGCGCTCGCAACTCACTCAACAATGGCTCAAAGAAGCGGGTGTAGAAGTCCCTTATATTCAGGGTGGCTATAAGGCCATGCGCCAATATCTGATTGGCGTGATTGAAACGACACCGACTCAGCAACCGTTATTGAGTTTGAGCGGGATGACGGGCTGCGGTAAAACCGATTTTCTACTACAGCGTAAAGAAGCGGTTGATCTTGAAGGAATAGCTAATCACAGAGGCTCTAGTTTTGGAAAGAATATCGGCCCACAGCCAACGCAGATTAACTTTGAAAATCAACTCGCCATTGCCTTGCTACAGCACCAAACAAGTGGCGCGGCGTGTTTACTGCTCGAAGATGAAAGCTTCCTGATTGGGCGCTCGGCACTGCCGCAGACATTTTACAATGCCATGCAAGCCGCTAATGTTTTAGTGCTAGAAGAGTCGGACGATGCGAGGCTCGAACGCTTACGCTATGAGTATGTGCATAAAATGTATAGTGGGTTCTGTGAGCGCCTAGGACCGGAAGCAGGTTTTGCGGCTTTCAGTGAATATCTATTACAGAGTTTAGTGAGTATTCGCAAACGTTTAGGCGGAAAACAACATCAAGAACTGCAAGATTTGATGCAACAAGCCCTCGATCAGCAAATTAACCAGAATGACACTTCGCTGCACTTAGTCTGGATAAACCTGTTATTGCACAAGTATTACGATCCTATGTATCAATACCAATTACAGAAAAAGTCTGAACGTGTTCTTTTTAAAGGCTCACATCAAGCGATGCATGAGTGGTTGGATAGTTATCAAACTCAATAAATTGCCCACGCATAAATGAGATAACCGCGAACATTAGATCCGCGGTTATCACTTCACTTTATTTCATACCTTAACGAATTTAAGACTTGCCCAGCAGGCTCGCCACTTGGACTCTCAAAGATTCCTTATTCGCAAGCTTACCATCGACGGCATCCGTTAAATCCACCGACACCCTTGACCAAAAACGCTTGGGCATTTTAGCCAAGGCATGTCCGCCCTTGTGACTAAAGTAAGAACCCCATAATCCGTGCAGTGCCATAGGAATGACTGGCACTGGATCTCTGGCCAAAATCTTATCAATTCCAGGACGAAAATCGCCAAGTTCACCGTCAGGTGTGAGCCGACCCTCAGGGAAAATACATACCAACTCGTCATTGGCGAGCGCGTCATGAATCGCCTCGAAGGCACGGTTATAGGTCTCTTCACTTTGCTTAGGCGAACAGATAGGGATCACACCTGCATGGCGGAACAAATACTTCAATAGAGGAATTTCGCTGATGGATTTATCCATCACAAAGCGGATTGGCCGTGTCGACGCTCCCATAATAATCAATGCATCCACATAACTCACATGGTTACAGACTATGATGCCAGCCCCTTCCTTTGGAATTTTCTCTCGGCCTGTGACTGTCACTCGATACATAACATGGCTAAGTAAGTAACTGATAAATCGTTGTGTAAATTCTGGTACTTGTGAATAAACATAGAGCGCGACGACAGCATTCATCACGGCAAGCAACAGGAATAACTGTGGAATAGTCCAACCTGCAACGCCCAGCAACAGCATAGATAACAGTGCCGAAACCACCATAAACAATGAGTTCATAATGTTATTGGCGGCAATCGCCTGAGCACATTCACCCTTAGGCGAACGAGATTGAATAAACGCATACAGGGGGACGATAAACAAGCCACCGCTAACGCCGATCATAAAGAAATCCAGCATCACCCGATAATGTTGGGACTCGCCAATAAAGGCTTTTAATCCATAGACAAAACCAGCATCTACGGGCGCAAGTGGAATAGCCCAAAGCAAATCGACACCAAAGATAGTTAATCCCAATACCCCAAATGGCAGCAAACCGAGTTCCACATGGCCGTAGGAGAAACGTTCACAAACGAAGGAGCCAACGGCAATCCCGATGGAAAACATACCTAATAATAATGACACCACAGTCGCACCAGAATGCAAATGCAGCTTAGCAAAGTTAGGAAACTGAGTCAGATAGGTCGCGCCTAAAAACCAAAACCAACTGATAGCGAGGATAGCCATCCAGATTGAAGGCGTTTGACGGGCTTTTTTGATGCTACGCCAAGTGCCCGATAACGGCCTGAAACGTATTTTTTCGATGACGCCCTGCGGGGGTAATGCAGGAATCGCTCGGCTCGATAAATATCCTGCAAAGGCTAATACAGCAACAGTAATCGCCGACCAAAGCGTACCGTTTTCATCAGAAACCAAGATCCCCGCACTCAAAGTGCCCACCAGAATAGAGAGAAAAGTGCCCATTTCAACCCAAGCGTTGCCTGTGACTAACTCGTCCTCTTTCAACGCTTGGGGCAACAAGGAATATTTAACCGGACCGAAGTATGCAGACTGGCTACCCGTTAAAAATAACAGTAATAACATCATCATGTAGCTCTCACTCAGAATCGCAATCGCAGCGCTAAACATGATGATGACTTCGAGTAGTTTCAATCGGCGAATGAGTTTAGCCTTATCCATATTATCGGCGACCACACCCGCATGGGCCGAAAAGAGGAAAAATGGTAAAATGAACACCCCAGCCGCCAAGTTCACAAACATATCGACGCTTATGGGTAGGTCTTTCACTTGGCTAAAGGTCACTAATAGCAGCAACACATTTTTATAGATGTTGTCATTCAATGCGCCTAAGCACTGAGTCGCAAAATAGGGTAAAAAACGTTTTGTTAGCAGCATGATAGTTCCTTCTGGTAACCCATTCCTTGTAAATACGCTTGTACGTGACTCTCGAGTAAATCCCGCAGTGATAACGACTCAGCGAAGAGCTTATTATCGAGTGACAGAGAGGTCAGCCCATGAATTCCCCCCCATAATACCCGGCTCATACTGAGATGCTGCGTCTGCGTAACCTCGGGAAATAGTTGCGCCAATTCACGCTCAATCAGAGTAAATAACCCCGCAATCAATTGCCCTTGCGATTCAGGCAAGGGTTCAGAATCGAGTAATTGCAGCTCAAAAACCAACTTAAAAGCTTGGCGCTGCTCATGGGCGAATTGACTATACTCCCACGCCATTGCAATAATTTTACCTAAACTGTCGGCCGCACGAACACCCGTCAATCGGTCGTGCAAAGTCCTAAGCGTTGACTCAGAAACCGCCAGTAATAAATAGTTGTAGCTGCCGAAAATATTGATCAAGGTACTAGGGACATAACCAATTTGGCTGGCCACTTTGCGTAAGCTGAGCCCTATGGCACCTTGATCTATCAGTAACTCCGTTGCTGCTTGTATTGCCATCGCGCGAATTTCATCATGGCTGTGTTCTTTTCGTCTGGCCATAGGTCTCATCCCCTGTTGAATAGCAAGAGACTAACAGTAGTTAAAATAAAAAACAACGTTCAAAATAAGTTTGTTTTACGTACAGAAGAGGGTAAATAATGAAGGATATTATTGAAGATGATGGATAAAGATAGGCACTCGAATTAGATTCCCTCAGCAAGCCTAACGGGATCAGTGGGATGACATCACCTAAAAGAGCATAAAAAACGGCGCGCTCAGTCAGCACACCGTCCATTATTTTGATTTAAAAATCATTCTTAATTCAAAGGTGATTTTTATTTGAGGATAATCTTTGGTTCAAAGATAAGCGCGCGATTTAAGGCCTGCGATAAGTCATCACAACCCTATCTGCGCCATCGCCAAAATAATCGGCTTCAAAAGTTGAATCAATGAAACCTACATGCAGATATAAGCCATGGGCAGGGTTACTCGGATCAACGGTTAAACACACCCGCTCAACTGACACGGGCAACTCGGCTAAACATTGTTGCATCAAACGCTTGCCGAATCCCTTCCCGCGAGCATTTTCACTCACTGCGACAGATAATATCCACATGCAGTTAGGATCGCTACTCTGGGCACTGAGCAAATAGCCTTGTAGCTGATTATCTGCATCCACGGCCACTAAAAATTGCTCTGGCCAACAATCAAATCCCTGACGGAAGAAGAAATCAGGATAGCTGTGCTCACCAAAAATGGCCTGTTCGAGCTGATAAACCGCGAATAACTCTGACTTTAATACCGGACGTATAGACTGCATTTGAAAATCATTCACCTATTAAAATCTTATCCCACTCTAAGTTGGGTGCGCCAACTACGATGAAATTAGGGTTCTCTAAGCTCTCGCGCTCATTGTAGGTTAACGGTTGCAGCTCAGTATCCATCAGCTGTCCACCCGCTTCCTCGACGATAATTTGCGCAGCTCCCGTGTCCCATTCACCCGTTGGTCCGACTCGTACATAACAATCAGCACGACCTTCCGCGACAAGACAGCTCTTCAACGCTGCGCCCCCCATCACGACTAACTCGCAGTGTTTGGGATGGTTGAATAGGGTCAACACAGATTGGGGGTCCTGACGGCGACTTACGGCCAATCTTAGGGATACCTTTTCACGGTGCTCAATTTGGCGACTGCTAATACGCACTTCTTGTTTATCCGTGCGTTTGTACGCCCCTAAACCAGCAATAGCGTAATAACACACTTGCGTCATAGGCACATAAACTACGCCCATCACGGGACGATTGTGTTCCACCAGCGCAATAATGACTGAAAAATCACCACTGCCGGCGATAAACTCCCCCGTACCATCGAGCGGATCCACCAACCAATAGCGCTTCCAAGATTCACGCACACTCAACGGAATGTCAGCGGCTTCTTCAGATAACACTGGAATATCAGGCGTTAAGGCGGTTAATCGGTCACAAATGATCTTGTTCGCCGCTAAATCTGCGGAAGTGACAGGGGTATTGTCAGACTTCATTTCTCGCTCAAAATTACCTTTGAGATAAATGTCACGGATAGTTATCCCTGCATCGGTCGCAATCGCAATAACTTCGTCGATCAACTCTTCTGGCTTCATAACAACTCCAATCGCCTGCTGAGCGAATGTTTTGCAAGCGTGCAAACTCTGAACGCTTAAAAGGAAAAAGATTATTTAAGTTATATACCCAAGCTACCTGAATATACGAGTTTCAGTGCGTTAAATGCCCTTTAAACCCTGCATCTTCTGGATGTTTAGGTATAAATATTTTTGCGCCAAAAACAACGCACTCACACTACGGGATTCAGAAAAATCGACATCATCGAGCAAGGCTTCCCAATCGGCGAGCGCCCAAGGCACCACATCAATTGGCTCGGGCTCATCACCTTCAAGGCGACTCTCATACAGATCTTCTGCAAGAAAAATTTGCATCTTACTAGAGAAATAACCCGGAGCTAGGCTGAGTTCTTTCAGTAAGGTGAGCTTATTCGCTCCAAAGCCAATTTCTTCCTGTAATTCACGATTAGCAGCTTCTATTGCTGTCTCACCGGGATCGATCAAACCTTTTGGGAAACCGAGTTCGTAATTATCAGTTCCTGCAGCATATTCGCGTGCCAGTAGCATTTTCCCTTGATGAATAGGCACTATCATCACAGCGCCACGACTACCGCCTTTCATGCGCTCATATTGGCGCTCTACACCATTGGAGAACTTAAGATGCACTTGCTCAATTTGAAATAATCGGCTTCTCGCGACAACTTCGGTATGCAATATTTCCGGCTTATTCTGCCGTTGCGACATAACTGCCTCTGGATAAAAAAGCGATAAATTAAATAAGGTAAGTGACAATCTTACTATCCTGTCTTTAATCTACAACCTGAATTTATTACATGCTCCTAATGGTAAGCCACAAATCCTTTGCGATATGCATCACAAACCCAGCCCAGCCTTAAGTGAACACCTTCAAAATATTCTCAAATATGATGTTTTTATTGGATAGTAAAAAGGGGCGAATGCCCCTTTTGATATGCTAACGCTTAAAATTGATATCGTAGATTGAGCTGGTAACTGAGGAAATCATTAGGCTCGATATCCACATATTGATATCCCAAACCTACAGACCATGACTCACTAAATTGATAGCTAAAACGCACGCCCGCATACCAATCTGTACCATCAAGCTCTGTAGTTAAACGGCTATTGCCCATAGTGCTACTGATATCCGCTTGCCACCTAAACAACCCAATGGGTACTTCGAACCGCCAAGCTTCATGTTGGAGTAAAGTGAAGCGTAATCCCAGCATGACACCATCGGCCAGAACTGGCGTCACGGCTTTGACCTGCTCATGATATTGCTCAGGGGTGAGACTTGCGCCCTCAATCCTCGCAGTCCCATTACCAAAGTCGGCATAGCCTAATTCGATGGCAACATAGGGAGTCCATTGATAACCGATACTCACACCCAAAGCAGTATCTTTATCATCAACCGATGTTACAAAGCCTGCCCCCGCTTGTGGCTGTAGATCTCGCCTGCTGCTATCAACCTGAGCTTGCCCGACAAATCCCTCGACATACCAGTTATCAGCCGCATTTGCTTGATTAACAGAGCCTACGAGCAACACAGTGCCCAAGACTAATTTATGTAATTCCTTACGGCGAATTAAACCCATTGTAAGAATCAAACCTAATGCCCATAAGGACATACTGCCTCCACCCGACTTGTTATCTATCACCACATCTTGGTATGCCTTAACTGTGATTAACGCTTGCCCAGTTGCTTCGCCGCCCAATCCATCACTAATCTGATAACTCACAGTATCTACTCCATCAAATCCAGTTTTAGGGATATAACGTAGCTTATTAGATTCAACAGAAACCGTTCCTTGCTGCGCGGTTGCGCTGACTAAGGTTAAAACGTTGCCATCGGGATCACTGTCATTACTCAACACATCGAGTAACAAGCTCGTTCTGTCATCTATGGCAGCACTATCGTTCACTGTCGTAGGTGCTGTATTGCCATTAACAATCACAGTCAACTCACTACTCGCAGTACCACCTTTACCATCGGTAATACTATACACCAGCACATCTGTACCGATGAAATCGGTTGCTGGCGTGTAACTTAACTGCTGATTAGCCAAGATAACTACAGTTCCGAACTCGCTGGTGACTTGCGTTACCGTCAAGGCATCACCATCGATATCCGTATCATTGGCGAGCACATCGACATCGAGACTCTGATTCCAAGGTAAAGATGCCGTATCTGAGTTCGCCACAGGTAAATGGTTACCATTGAGTATCACTGACACGCCACTTGGGTCGACGATAGTACGGTTAGCCACACCATCATCATCGTTTGGCCCACCATCTTCTATGGTTAACTGCACACACCAATGGCCTTCAGTTAGTCCAGAAGTCCAACGATTATCTCCAGGAGGAGGGCAGAAACCACGCTCACCTTCACTACTGGCGACACTATTACGCGCATCAATCACAAAATCCTTCCAACCATTTTGGGCTTGATACTTACGATATACCGCATTGGCAGGAACTGGCGAACGTTGTGGTATCACCAGACTGTAACTCTGCCCTTGTTGCGGTAGTCCTGTAGCAATGAAGTCAAAAATCCCCCCCACATTGGCCGCGATACTGTCTTCAGGAACCAGATTAGGTAATAGTTGAATACCACTTTGCTCTTGCATCAGTGCAATATTACCTAAGCGTAAGCACACGCCCGCTTGCCCCTCTGCCAAGAAGTACACAGGCTGCAACTCACCTTCAGGCATCACGTTACAATCATTGATTGCATCCAAGTAATCTGGAATGCCATCGCGGTCTGTATCGGTAAATCCCTCTTGGTTATCAGGGATCAAATCACCGTCGGTATCAGTCCCCGTCAGAGGTGGCAAAGATGGGCGCACAACAATATAAACTTTCTCCGTGGTAGACAGCGCGGGTAAGCCGCTATCCGTCACAGTCAGGCTCACAGGATAAATGCCCGGCAAGACCTCTGTCGGCAAGAAGAACATCCCCGCATCATCGGACTGCAAGTTCAGCGCGCCACTCGACCATACAGATGTCAAAGTATCGTTCATGTTGGCATCGCTAATCTGCGCATGAATATGAACCTCGCCACCATTTTGTGCCACGATCAACTGACGTTCACCCGCTTGAGTCACCTCAAGAGTCACACTCGGGGCAATGTTAGCCTCAGTGATCGACACTTGTGTTTGCTTCTTGCTGCCTAAATTCAAACTTGGATCTAGGCTGATCAACACATCTTCTTCAGCCTCAACTTCCCCATCCTCTATGGTTCTAAAGTGAATATGGGCCAATGTACCTGAAGTAATCTCCACTACCGCATCGACTAAGTCATGATCATTGCTGTCCGCGGAACCTGCAACCGTATAAGGAACTGATATTGGATACTCAGGCGCTACACCGTTTAAGTGAATACTAACAACAACCTCATTACCCTCACCCACGACTTGATCTTTACTCAAGGAAATTAATGGATGCACTTTTACTTTCTGAGCTTTAGTCGCTTTGTTGCCATCACGATCTACGGCTTGCCAGTAAGCAAGGTAACTACCAGGGGCAAAGAATAAACGCTTATCAACCAAAGAAACGGGCAGTGGATGACCATTACGATCAACGGCCTTCGCAAACCCTAGATCCACCCGAGTGAACAAGCCTGTTGCATTAACCTCAACATCACTAGGTACAGTAATAACAGGTAAATTGTCAGCCTCCCCACCTTCTACCAGTAAGTTGACTTTTGCACTTGCGCGCCCTTTCTGACCATCACTAATGGTATAACGAAGTGCGACCGGGCCAACATAAGCTGCAGGGGCAGTAAATATGAGTCCATCAGCAGTAATCTGCACACTACCTATGTCTGCTGCCGCGCCATCGATAGTCAAAGTATCACCGTCCACATCAACATCATTCTCTAGCGCAGCTAGTGTGTATTTATCATCCGCGGTACTGGCTAGAGTGTAATTATCATCGACAGCTTGTGGGTCATCATTCACTGGCGTGACATTAATGGTGATAGTTGCAGGCTCAGAACTCAGTTCAGCATCCTTAGCAATAAAGCTTATCTGATCTGCACCGTTGAAATCTTTCTCCGGTGTGTATAACCACACAGTTCCATGCTGCTCCAAAGTGCCCGACCCAGGTTGGCTCACCACTTCATAGGTAAGAGGATCACTATCTGCATCCTCCCCAGTAAGCGTGATCATCACAGAGCTATCTTCCTCTAAGGTCACACTTGCACTCGTCGCAACAGGCGCATCGTTAACGTTAGTCACTGTGATACTAAAGCTTTGCTCAGCCGTTAAGCCATCCGTGTCCGTCACTCGTAAGGTGACCGCATGACTGCCCACATCAGCATTGCCAGGCGTGCCACTGAGTAACCCTGTCGCCGCGTTGAAGCTCAACCAGCTTGGTATCGTCACCGCACTAAATGTCAGTACGTCGTCCACATCGACATCTGTAGCGGCAAAGGTATAGCTGTAAACAGCCTCTTGCACTGCGGCCATAGTTGCTGTTGAAGTGATGGTAGGTGCGTCGTTGCTATTAGTGACTGTAATACTAAACGATTGATCTGCTGTTAATCCGTCAGCGTCCGTCACTCGCAGTAACACAGCATGACTACCTACATCCGCATTGCTCGGCGTACCACTGAGTAAACCTGTCACCGAGTTGAAACTCAACCAGCTCGGTTTGGTCACTACACTGAGGGTTAACACAGCACCCACATCTAAGTCTGTAGCTATCACTGTGTAACTGTAAGCTATATCTTGAGTTGCTGTAGTGATGGCTGGAGAGCTAATCACAGGTGCATCGTTGACGTTGGTCACAATAACCATGAAGGATTGGTCAGCCGTTAAGCCATCAGTGTCTGTCACCCTCAGCGTCACAGGGTGAGAACCCACATCAGCATTAGTAGGCGTGCCGCTTAATACACCAGTCGCGACGTTGAAGCTTAGCCAGCTAGGCTTAGTTATCGCGCTTAACGTAAGTACATCGCCCACATCAGCATCCGCAGCCGTAAAGATGTAGCTATACGCTGCATCTTGGGTCGCTGCAGTCATAGCCATAGAACTAATCGTCGGTGCATCGTTGACGTTCGTCACAGTTAAATTAAACGCTGGTAGACTCGCGGATAAAGTGCCATCAGAAACGCTGATAACAATTCCGTTAGTCACACCAACATCTTGATTTAATGGAATACCAGACAACATGCCTGTCGCGGTATTAAACGTTGCCCACGTAGGTTTATTACTAATACTAAAGCTAAGTGTATCTCCCACAGAGTCAGACGCTGTTGGCGTAAACTGGTACGAAGCATCCTGATTAACTATTAATATCGGCGAACCACTAATAGTCGGTGCACCATTTGGCGTCACAGAGTTACTCGCACTTGAAGCATTACCACTTCCCACAGTATTCGCCGCAGTAACACTAAATGTATAGGCCGTACCATTTGAAAGCCCTGTAACTGTAATTGGAGATCCTGCTCCCGAACCCGTAAAACCACCGGGGCTAGATGTCACTGTATAAGCCGTAATTGATGAACCGCCATTAAATATCGGTGCAGTGAAGCTAACAACCGCTTGGCTATCCCCAGCGATTGCGGCTCCTATGGTTGGCGCTCCAGCCACGACAGCATTTACCGCAAAGGTTCTGCTCACCTGTGTAGCAGGTAAATAGCTACTATTACCTGCTTGATCTGCATTAATAGTACAGCTACCTGCCGTAACAAAGGTCAGCGCACCACCGGAGGTAATAGTACAAACGCCCGTAGTGGATGAAGTAAAGACAGGTGTTAAGCCTGAATCAGCTGTAGCCGTTAATGTTGGCGTAGTGCCAAAGTTCTGTGCACTTGGGGCAGCAAAAGTGATGGTCTGGATTGCTGCAGGTGTTATCTGATTGGATGCAACCGATGCAGAGCCAGTACCCGCCACATTATCGGCAGTTACAGTAAAGGTGTACGCTTGGCCATTGGTTAAACCGGTCACCACAATCGGAGATGAACCACCGTGTACAGGAACGACATCCGCCGGGTTTACCGTCACTGTATAACCAGTAATCGCCGAGCCACCAATATTCACTGGGGCAACAAAGGCAACACTGGCCTGGGTATCACCGGCGATTGCAGTCCCTATGGTTGGTGCACCGGGAACTACGGGGCTAACGCTGAAAGACTGGCTCACCTGCGGTGCAGCCAGGAAAGACAAATCGCCCGCCTGATCCGCATTGACCGTACAGGTTCCTGTCGTTATAAAGGTCAACACACCGCCACTGGTAATAGTACAAACACTGGTGGTAGATGAGGTGAAAGTGACAACATAACCACCACCTGCCGATGAGCTTGCGGTCAGCGTTGGCGAAGTACCAAAGTTCCGTGTTCCTGGATTAGCAAAGGTAATCGTCTGTGGTGATGCCGGAATGATCGAGTTGGAAGCTGCCGATGCTGCACCCGTCCCTGCTGAGTTGGTCGCGGTTACCGTAAAAGTATAGGCCACTCCGTTAGTCAACCCAGTCACAGTAATCGGCGAACTGGAACCCGTACCGGTTGCACCACCTGGATTAGCGGTGACGGTGTAACCGCTGGCAATAATCGCAGCCCCACCCGTACTGGCTGGTGCAGTAAATGTCACCGTTGCTTCAGTATCACCTACAGTGGCAGTGCCGATGGTTGGTGCATCAGGAACTATCGCATTCACAGTAAAAGTCTGGGTTACTGTAGTGGCTGCATTCCACGCCGTATTACCAGCCTGAACCGCATCAATAGTACAACTACCGGCAGTCACAAACGTCAAGGTGCCGCCGCTAGTAATAGTACAAACACCAGTTGTGGATGAGGTAAAGCTCACTGCAAGTGCGGATGTTGCACTGGCCGTTGAACTCAAGTCAGGTGCAGTACCAAAGTTTTGTGCACTGGGGTTAGGAAAAGTAATGGTTTGATTACCTTTGGGTGTAGCCGAGTTGGAGGCAACAGAGACAACGCTGTCACCGACCCCATTTGTTGCTTTCACTGTAAAGGTATAGGCAGTACCGTTAGTTAAGCCAGTCACGACAATCGGTGATGTTGTAAAACCATTGCCACCGGCAGTGATATTTCCCGGGTTAGAGGTCACGGTATAACCTGTGATTGCAGAGCCACCATTATTTACAGGGGCCGTAAAGGCTATAGAAACCTGCCCGTCTCCCGCTGTCGCGGTACCAATCGTTGGAGCATCAGATACTGTTGGAATCGCAACTGTGTGGGTTGTCCCACTGGTATAAGCCACAGGACCAGCATTACCTGCCGCATCGGCAATATTGGTTGATGCATTGAGGTTTACTTTGATAGTACCGTTGCCAACAATACCACTCACCGTAACCGTGAAACTGGAACCAGACCCGGAAACACTGGCAATGGTGCCATTGGCTGTTCCAGTAATTCCTAACGCAAAGTCGTCGGTTGAAACACCGGTCACCGATTCATTAAAGGTCACAGTGAAATTCACACTGGTAGCGGCCGCCGTTGGACTCCCGCTTACCACAATGCTGGATACCGAAGGTGCAACACCATCAATAACCAAGGCTTTATTGTTACCTAATGAATTGGCTGCACCCGGTGAAGCCAGGGTCAAGGTCGCGTCATTACCCGCAGCGTCCCTGATAGTTCCCCCGCCCAATGCCAGCGAACTGGTAGCTACATAATCAAGGTCACCGGAAATATCCCCAGCCTGAACGGTATAGTTAAATGTCAGCGTAGAGGTGCCACTACCGCTCGCATAGTTGATTGTCCGGTCGGTTGCACCCGTCTCCAATGTTAGTTGTGGAGTGCCGGTCACGGTTACGGCTTCACTGAAGTTGACCTGCACATCAATCGAATTCCCCGTGTTATAGGTTCCATTAGCTGTACTGGAATTTACTGATGTCACTGTGGGCACCACGCCATCAATAACCAGCGCTTTATTATTACCCAGTGAATTTGCAGCACCGGGGCTAGCAAGTGTGAGGATGGCATTGTTGCCTGCTGCATCGCGAATAGTACTGCCATTCAAAGCCAGGGCAGTGGTCGTGGTGTAATCCAAATCAGCAGTGACATCACCCGCCTGTACGGTATAGGTAAACGTCAGGGTGCTGCTGTTGGTGCCGCCGGTATAGTTGATCATTCTGTCGGTAGTACCTGTTTCCAGGGTTAATTGCGGAGTGCCGCTGGCCACAATCACGTTTTCACTGAAATTCACCTGGATGCTGATTGGATCACCCACTTTATAGGTGCCATCTGAAGTACTGGAGGTGACGGAAGTTACCGTGGGCGGTGTAGTATCAGGCATGCGTGGGCTGGTAATTTCTATGTCATCTACGGCAATCTGCAAACCAGTATTGACCGTAATTCGAACACCGTATATGCCGTCAAAATCTGTATTACCGGATACACTGAAAGTTCCATAGTTGTTAAACGGAACACTATTTAAAGTAACTGCAGCCCCCGCCGGAGAAAACGAGCTATCAAGCGCCTGGAGAGTAAAGTTATAGCTTGTCGCAGTAATACGATCTCCACTAGCTACCTTAATTGTCGTGAGATCAAATATTCCTTGATTGGCACGTAATTCGAGCCACTCTGGCGTATAACCGTTAACCGCCCCTATGCGCACAAAAGGAGCGCTGGTAGCACCTGTCATCCCTATCGTCTGGTTGCGCATGGTAAAGTTCTGTGAACTGGGGTCAGAGTTGTTCTTCGCGTAGATGTCAAAGCCACTACTTAAATGGTTAGTTACGGAGATCAGACCACCAGGAGTCTGACCAGTGATTGCACCTGCAATAATTCCGTTGCTTATGATTGCATCCCAACCGATAGTGCCGTCAACACCGTTATTTACCAGCGTCGCGAAAGCAGCTCGCGGCGTTAGTAACATCATCACGATGGCAAGCCAAAATAATTTATGCCATTTATTGTGGGAGGTGTTGGCAAATGGTTTGGTCTTATCGAGGTTGGTACGCAACATGGTATTTCCTTAAAATTCATTAACGATATTTACATTACAAAAATTTCCGAATCGCATTAAGCAGCTCACTTATCGATCCAGGAACTTACCTTCCGCACTCTTTAACCGTTTGCTTTAACAAATTGCACAAGCGCCTGTGCAAACACTCTAAAGAACATTTACACAGATGCTTTTAACTCATACTTTTACTTAATTACGCGATGGGAATATCCCCTCAACCGCAATAATGAAGCTAACACCCAAATAAGGCTGAGCGATTGAAAAGGGAAGACCGTTACCTGTTGCGCCCACAGTAACCGTACCTGCTGGCGTTACAGTACCACCGCCATGAACTCCACCCAAGCTACCTGTAGCACCACTTGCCGGCGCAGTGCTGGTAAATAGCCCATGGAAATCAACAGTATCACCAAGGTTGGTGGCGGCGGTTACGGCAGTTAGATAAGTGGTTGAACCATTGGTGGGATTAGCTAATGCGTTTGCGGATGATGTGCCCACATCAATCGTCGGGGCACCAACCTGGCTGGCACTTCCCTGGAAAACTGCCGAGTGGTTGTGAGTCGGCAACTGGTTGATGGTGAGCGTAGTAGAGGGAGTACCTGCAACTTCTCCCAGAACAACCGCAGGAAGACCAGGCCCTTGCCCTTGCCCTGTCGGCACACGGCCACGTAGATCCGGTAACCCAAAAGTCGCTTGACCATCACCACCATAGGTAGTGCCCAGAATTGCAAAAAGCGCAGAATTTTGCGAAATGGACAGTAATTGCCCATTGCAAAAGGCCCAACCACGGGGAGCGAAATTACCAGCGAACATAGAAATTTGACCGATAAATGGATCTGACATTGTTTTTCTCCTTAAAATCACGATTTTGTCTGTTTAACGTTTTTCAACAATTTAAATACTCACGACATTTAATCGACAGCGAGTTCCTTTAGCTGATTTCAACATCATCCATATCACAAGATGAAAGGACTATCTAGATAACATAAACCAAAAATAAAACAAGTTAATTACAATTAAACATACATTAAAAATTGATAAACACAATCTGGCCCCAAAAAAATCAAGGTAAATGCTTTCACGTCAGTCCATCCCATCGCATCAACTCGTGGGTCTCAGAACAACTTTCAAACTTGAATCCATGCTGTAGGTAAAGCTTCTTCGCTCGCGTATTTTCCGCCTCCACTGATAAACCGACAGGTAAATGGCGTTTCAGCGCTTCTTGCTTAATGGCCTCTAAAATGACCGAGCCAAAACCTTGTCCTCTCATGTCAGGTATAATAATTAAATCAATAATATGGATTTTATACTCACTGATATCGAGCATCACTTTCCCTACGGCTTGCTGGTGATAAAACAAGATATAAGTGTTGGCATTTGGATATTGTTCCCGATAAGAGGCCTCCTGCAGTCGATATTGTTGCTCCAGCATGGTTTCAACGACTTCACAGGGCAAACCAAGTTCATAAAAGAACGTTTTTGTGGAATAAAAAAGCTGCGCCATAAATAAGCTATCGTTTGTATTAGCGGCTTTAACACTCAAGCCTATTGGTAGATTTAACTCACCTAGCATCATGCCTTTTTATCCCAATATAAACGCTGTAAAAGTTGGTTATAGATCATTAATAATTGCTGCCACGATGGGCTTTGAAATTCAAGGAGTGGGACGAGCTCATTTGACACAACAGGTGTAAATAGTTGCCCCTGCTGTTTCGCATCAAAACACCAATGGTGTTGCCAGCGCTCAATCTCACCTTCAGATAATGGCCATCCTAAGATGGTAGAGAATGTTGTGGGTTTAAAATCTTTTAATTGACGATAATCCAGTAGAATAGCTTGAGAAGATTGATGTAAAGCGACAGATAATTGCGCTAAATACTGTAAAACGGTGGTACGAAATTCATCTAAGCTAGGCTCAGTATCCGTATTTTTCATCTGTTGAATATGCAGTTCAGTTGGAAGTAAACTTTGCACTCCAGCCATATGTCTCCCAGCAACTCTTTGATGAGACGCAATAATATCCTTAGGATTGCGTATCAAGCATAACACTCGGCTCTTAGGGTAAAGTTCGAGCAACATGGGCCAGCAGGCCAGATCCCATGCATTCCACTTGATCACTAACTCACGCTCTACCAGCCTCAATCGCCCCTGTAGTCTTAAGCATAAATCGACGAGCTGAGGTTTTAGTTCCAAAGACCAATGGTCGTCATGCATAACATCGCTGCATAGCATAGATTCAGAGAGCACTCGGCAAGTTTCTAGCAGAGCAAAGCTGCTCGACACTAGTGTCGAACCACAACGGGACCAGTGAAAAATCATCAAACTTGGATTTACGATAGGCAAACTTTCGCGTTGGGATAATAGGGGTTCGAGCAAGGTTTTAGGTTGGATAAAACTGGCGAGCAAACAACGACGAGCATCACTGATATCGTCCTCTAAGAAGGGTTTAGATAACCTATGAAATGCCGGAACCCAACTCACCGTTTTATGTTGTGAGTGATAACGACAAGGGAACCAGGCTTGACTGAAGCGATCTAAATCTGGAATAAAGCTATCTTGCTGCAAAGCAATAAATGCGAGCATGTGTTCCAAATTAAGCTCTGGCCAAGCAAGAAAATCCATCATCAGCGCAATAAAATGCTCAACATCATTCGCTTGATGCAGTAAAAACAATGACTCTGGTTGATGTAACAATTGCCAATAGCGTTGCTGTTGTTCTTTAAAATCAACCATTAGGAAGCCATAGGGTAAAAGTTAATGTATTGCACCATACGCGGTAACGTCCCACGATTAGGACTGGCGCCGTGGGGCAAGGCATGGTGCCAAATGATTAAATCGCCTGCTTTAGCCGCTATAGGTTTTACTTGCCAGCGATGCCAATCCTGTTGCTGAAGCTCAATATCAGACTTGTTCTGTTCGAGAAGCCACTCCTCTATCTTGAGATGAAATCCGGGGACACAACAGAATGCGCCTTGTTCGGCACTGGTATCGGTTAAATAAATTAACCCTTGAGTCGCAAACTTAACGGGTAGCTGTAGCGGCATATCCCAGTGCATATCCGGACCGGGGAAATGCCAAGTTGGCGTTTCAGGTGGATTAAAGCTGACTCTATCGGTTGTCATGACTAAATCAGTTCGCTGCCACAACTGTTCAAACACTTGACGGATTTTGGGGACTTGTCGATTCGCATCCAGTTGCGGATGGCGAAACAGTTGCAGCATGATTTTCTGCATAAACTCATGAGGTTGATACCAAGTGGTGGGATCTTGTTCATTGGCTCCTAACTGCTGCCAAATAAAATCTCGTGTTGCGGCGCATTGCTCTGCCGTGAGTACTTGCGGGATCATTAAGTAGCCTTCACTTTGCCAAAAATTGAGTTGTGACTCACTGAGTACTGCCACCGGATTTGAGTCTTCAACCTCTGCTGAATTGAAGTCTTCGACTTCTGGTACTGTGACCGATGGCGTTAATCCATGGGAAATAGCGCCTAATTGCTGATTAATCCCAGCAATATCCGCGGCTGTCAGCTTGGCGATTTGCTGAATGTAAGCAACAAAAGCTGACTGATGATCGTTTTGATATAAAGCTCTTAGACCCGGCTCTAGCCCTATTCCACAAAGATCCAGCAAGGTTTTATCTAAGTGCCATTCATTAGCCAGTTCAGTGAATGGCACTCCCCGTTTGCGTAGTTGTATCTTTTGCCAAAGCCGCTGCAAATGATAAATGCCTAAGCAGCTCAGATCGTCACTCGACACCAGCACTGGTTTTTGCTCTATAACATCAAACACAAAATCGGGATGAGTACCCTGCTCATATCGAAAAGCAAGGCATGAGAGCGGCTTAAGCCAATGTTCACGTCGATATCGAGGCAGAGTGAGTTGAGATTGGTATTCGCTCAGCATGGAATTACCATAGACTTGAATGGAAGTCGTGAACTTAAGCGTTACCACACTCGGGCTGAAATCGGGCAATAGTAATGTACCAGCCAAGAAACTGCGGTCTCCACTGGCAAGCAAGCGTGCTGTTTGTAGGTTGAGCGCGAATAACGGTCCTAAATAATGCGTCTCCACAAAATCCTGCACAGTACGACACTCAAGCCAAGCGTCTAACTCAATATTTTGCGGGATGAGCACACCATCATCGGCAAGATACGCCTGTAAATGGGTAAAAATTTGCACTTGCGGCTCCTGTTGCAACAAGTGCTTCATGGTTTCGGAAAGAATCACATCAAACTTAACGACTGTATTTGGCTGCCAAAGCGTGGCATCCGCACAGACACTTTCCACCACACGATCAGCCAAATCAAAGTGTTCAATAAGCTTGGTGACTTTATCTAACGAGGCTTGATGAATGTCGAGCAAAGTCACTTGAATTTGACTCGCAGAAAATAACGGCAGCAGAGGTATTAATAACCAAGCAAAAGGTCCAGTCCCCGCATATAGGATGTTCACAATCTGCCCGGGATGAGCCTTTAGACGATCTTGTATTGCTTGATAAATCCCTTGTATGAAGACTCGGCCCCGCTCGGGATCTTCGGCACACTGCGCCGCGGTAGTGAGTGACACCGCCTTACCAAAAGGTGTATGGCTCGCCTCAGTATCCAAAAAAGACTCGGGGTGTAACTCCACTGCCGCTATTTGGCACAACTGCTTCAGCATGGGATCGATGAGCCGTTTAGACTCCCCTGCTGAGGTCGACAGCAGTAGCGCATTAGCAAACTGAGTTAATACAGCTACATCCAAACTATGCCCTAATTCAAGATCTGATCTTTGCAGCATCGATTAACTCCCTTAACCAAGTATTGACCTCGCAATCAATCACTAAATTGATCCGCGCATCCTGCCCTTTATTTTCAACCCAATGGACTTGGTCGGCATTGATATACCAAAGCTCTCCGGCCTGCATGGGTACACGTTTATCGTCCACGTAAAAGTTGAGTTGCTCATTCGTTTGCAGTGGCAAATGCAGTCTTGCCTCGCCTTGTTCTAGGCAGAGTCCTTGATCTCTATGGGGTTTGATTTCTGCCCCCGCATGTAAGCGCATCAAACGCACGGATTTCACTGGGCAGGCTAAGGATTGCAGAAAATGGCATAACGCAGGGCTCGATTCGAGTTGAGGCAAATCTTGCCAGTGCTGACCAGTAGAAATTGAGAAGGCTTGCAAGATAGGATGAGCACCGCGATACTCTGCAGCACAGCGTAAGACGAGAACATCCCAACCACCCATATAATCACGCTGATTTACATGGGGTAACCAGTCTTGTTGCAGTAAAGCATTCAACTCTTGCTGTAAACTAAGGGAGTTTGAAACTTGAGCTAATAGGGCAAAAGAACAGATATCCATATCCAACCGCTTAATTTTCAGATTAAAAATAATTAATCATCCAAGACTAGCACAAAGATTTAAGCATACAAGTGACTCGAATCATCGTCATCACTGAGTATTACGCAGTGCAACAATCAATGCTAAGCGTGATTCAGTTTTGCAAAAATAGGAAATACCCATGTTTAACTGGAAGACTATCGATACGGTTCTGCTCGATATGGATGGCACCCTATTGGATTTGCACTTCGACAATCATTTTTGGCTGAATTTAGTACCGCAGGAATTGAGTCGACAACAAGGTGTGAGCCACAACGAAGCGCAGCAATTAGTTGTGAACGCCTATGAGAAAGTCGTAGGCACGCTCGATTGGTACTGTCTCGATTATTGGCAGGAGCAACTGCAGCTCGACATTATGGGCTTGCACCGCACTTTAGTGGATCGTATTCAACTGCGCCAAGACAGCATGCCATTTTTAGCGGCCTTAGCCTCTGCAGGTAAACGGCGCATCCTAGTGACCAATGCGCATCCTAAGAGTCTTGCCCTAAAGCTTGAACATACCGAGCTGGCCGCGGGGCTCGATGCCATGATCTCCAGCCACGAGACGGGTTACCCTAAGGAACACCCACAATTCTGGCTCACCTTGTTTGAAAAGTTTCAACTTGAGCCAAGTCGCTGTCTCTTTATCGACGACAGCGAAGCCATACTCAAGGCCGCTAAACTTGCTGGCGTGGGCCATCAATTGGGGATTGCTAACCCAGACAGTAAAAAACCAGTCAAAGTCTTTCAAGATTTCCCCGCGATTACCGACTATCACTCACTACTGACTGATCTAACGCGATAAAAAGGCTATAAAAAAGGCACCTAAGGTGCCTTCGTTTCTATTCATCGCATTGTTTTATGATCGGACATTTAATCGCAACTCTCGCATTACGGCCTTCACATCTGAGCACTCACATTAAGTTTAAGTGCTCATCTAAAACAGCGCTATAACCCAGGGATCCGCCCCTGATATACCACAGGGAAATAACCATCCGCACCACGCTTACCTAAAATATTCAGCGACTCACGCATATCTTCCGGTTGCTCTGCCGTTTCTTTAATCTTAGCCTCAACCTTCACCATATTGCCTTCATCTAACTGTAAGGTACCAACAATACCAAGCTGGTTCTTGGTTTCATCTGTGGCCAATTGCGCTTTGCCTTCGACACAACTCAGTCCGAGTTCAATATTACCTAGAGGATAGTTACCAAACTGATTCTTAACATTGGTTTGATTCAAAAACAGCTTACCAGACAACTGTTCACACCAAGGCTTACCTTGCTCTAGCGTCTCAACCAACAAACTGACTTCACCGGTAATTTCGGTTCTAAAGGGCAGTTTTGCATTGCCGAGTAAAAAACTATCCGGCGCTTCGAAACGTAGCCCCTGCGCACTTAAGCCTCCCATAGACCAAGAAATTAATCCCTTAGCACTGACAGGTGTTGCGCGGCTGCCCACTTGAAAATCAACTTTCACTTTACCTAAAAATAGCGCCCAAGGACTCAGATCCCAACGCACTTGCTCTACCTGACGCTGCGGCATACTTAAGGTTTCTATGCTGCCAGACCAAATACTGCCACTCACACCCGAAACACTGATATTTGCGGGCAATGGGGCTAACGCTATCGCAATCTTAGCGGGGAATAGAACGACTAAAAATATTAAATAAATCAGTACGCCTATGATGACTTTTTTTATCAAACTCACAGCTACACCTTAATTTATTGCGCTAATTGGATACGTCTCACTTTGACATAGCCAGGTACATCGGCCTCAGCCAAATCAACACTTTCGAGTGAAAGTCCTTTCTTCTGTACTAACTCACTCAAATAACCTAACAAGGCATCAAAAGGAACATCGTCCATCCACACTTGGATCTTATCGCCTTGGGGCTGCATGCGAGTAATCACTAACCCATAATTGCCCGCAGTTTGGTTAACTACTGAGCTTAAACTGCCCGACGTAGTTGGCTTAGCACCGTTCTGCTTAAGACTCGCTATTTTATTCGCCGTTTGTTTTACATAGTTCAACGTCTGTTGTTGTGCATTGAGGTTACGTAATGCATCGGCTTCAGCATTGGCAATCGGCGTCCAAACACCCCAATAAAAAATACCAATGACTAAAAATACCGAGCAAAAGCCTACTAACTGCTGCTCGCGCGATGCGAGCCCTTGCCACCAAGTCCGCAAATTATCCATCTTATTTGCTCCTCAAGGTTAAGGTACTGGTGACTTGCTCTTCACCGCTATTCATAGTGCCGCCATCGAGTTGAAAACGACGACCGACAATCTCTTTAAACTTCTCGATCTGCGCGTAATTTTTCGCACTCACTTGCATGCGGATCTCGTTACGAGCGCTTTCGAATCTTAAGCTATTAGGTTTAAGTTCAGGCACTTGCTTAAAGGCATCCTGTAAACCATCGAGCATAGCAAAAAACTCGGCACCACTACCCTGTCCCTGCAATGCACGTAACTGACTTTCCATCTGCGAACGTAGGTTAACAATGCGCGAATTTCCCGGGATCACTTGCTGATAAATGGATTCACTCTGGGCTTTAAGATCGGCAATCTGACCATTGACTTGATGTATAGTCAGCCCTTTATTCACTAAGGCCAGCACACAAGCGATGGCAATAACGATGGCCGCACTTTTCCACATCATCAACTGTTTGCTGTATTCACGCTTCGGCGTGTAAACGCCGCTCAGTAAGTTCACTGGTGCATGCAAAATACCGCGGGCTAACACTAACATAGGTAGCTCAAGTGATTGCGGCTTAAGCTCGACACCCTCAAGTTGCATCTCGGTATAACTGGCGACAGAGACTTCGCCCTGTGCAGGCTTAAGTTGTTCTAACGCAATTGGCAACCAAGGCAGAGGTAAGCTCTGGCCCGAAGCTAATCCGGTACGCAGCAATAGCTCATTGCCAAAATTCATTGCCGCCCATTGGCACTCTTGCAATGGCAAGGCTAAACAATCAGGCACAATGCGCTTCACTTTTAAACCCGCTTCGGTCAAACAACTCAGCCAAGTCTGCATTTGCTCATGTGCCACTGCGACCACACTTAAGGCGTCACCGTCACGTGGACCAACAGTAAAATGCATAGCATCGACATCATCGGCTAAGGCTTCTTCGAGCATAAAAGGTAAGGCTTTCAAGGCTTGGCGTTGGCCTTTTTCGGGCAAATGCACACTAGTGAGTGTCATTGCCGCTGCGGGCACTAACACATCGACGGGACGATTGCCCGCACGCTCGGTTAAGGTCGACAAACCTTGAGCATTGGCGAGCTCGCCAGAGGCGATAATTTCCTGTTCTTGCTCCGACCAAACGAGCCAAGAGCACGCTTGCTCTGCTGTTCTGCCTAAGCGAATAAATAGCCGTTCACTCACAGTTTTTCTCCACCAGTCCCAGTCAAGAAAGCGTGACTGAGCTCGTTGCTATTATTTTTGTCCACCAGATTCTGCCGGGTGAGCACTTCCATTATTTTTGGCCACCAACATCAAACCCTGCCGGGTGAGCACTGCCATTATTTTTGTCCACCAACATCAAACACTGACGGGTGAGCACTGCCATTATTTTTGTCCACCAAACTGACGGGTGAGCACTTCCATTTTATTGCCGCCGCTCTTTTTGAGCACACTTTCCATTCTAAATACGGCGTTATCAACCTTCGCCCCCGAGGCCAATAAAAAATATTGGCTATCGATGACAAAGCTCGACTTCATGGCACCTTCCCACTTGATCGATCCCATGGATGAGCTTTCATAAAAATCATCTATCTTGGCAAAGCCATCACCGGGGCGTTGGTTGATGATACTTTCTGCTTCGCCTACCGAAATCTGATTTTCGAGCATGCCAGCTAACAGTGCCGCTTGCTCGACTTCCAAGGTATTCACATTCAGTAATTGCCTGTCATTGCCAGGGATAACGCATACATAGGGCAAGAGTTTCAAATAGATATCTTGGGTGTATCCCATCACTGCCCGTAATTCACTGCGATGATTCATCAGCGTATTGGCCGCACGGTAAGGCACATTTCGCGCTTCGTATTCCGCATCTTCGGCACCATAAGGGCTAGCAGTGGTGTCTTCGTCGATATAATCTTTTAAGGTCTGGGTCAGACGGTCCGCACTAAAGTCGTCCATCCCTAAACTCACCAACAAGGCCTTATATTGCTTCGCCGCCAGCGGCAGCTTAGGTTGACTGTTTTCCACCTCTTTCGTGGTCACAGACAAGGCATTTAAGTTAAAACAGGCGCGCATATCAGTGATCTTGCCAGCAATTTCACCGTATTCCGCCGGAAACACAACATCGGCCATGGCCCAATATTGTTGCCTGTGGACTCGACCTTCCGAGTCGTCTAAATCTTGTTTTAAAATCTTCTTCGCCAGTTCTTCGGCAGAAATCGCGTACCAATAGGCTTGATCGTACTGGGCCAAGTTCAACGTTCGACGCATGGATAACTGATTACGGCCTGTGATATTTGTTGCGATGATCACCACCATGGCCACAATCAAGAGCACAACTATCAGTGCGACACCGCGCTGTTTAGACCGAGATTGGGTTCTCATTCGCGGCCCTCATCTTCAGGGTCACCATCACCAGGATCGTTCCCCGAGCCATCATCGACTCCATCACCATCTTTGTCTTTATCTTTGTTCGTATCGTCAGGATTTTCGTCTTTATTATCGTCATCCTTAGACTTTTCTGGTGCAACAGCACCCAGCGGCAACAAGAACTTACGTTGGATCTTGCCTAAACCTTCAATCTCAATCTCCATGGCGATCGCTTTAGGCAACTTAGTCGCCTCGACTTTGCGCTCCCACTTGTCTTCCATAAAGAAGGAATATTCCACCGACAGCACTTTGTCGATAATCACTGTCTTAATCGGCTCGGCGCCAAATTCAGGCTCAGGATAAGGAAAATACCAACGTTCCAGCCGCCCTTCATGCACCACATACGCCACCGACTGTAAGCTGCCTCGCGGTAATAAACCGTCGGGATTTAACCAGCCTAAACGGTAAAACACTAAGGCTTCTGATTCTGAATCTAAGATATCATTGCCCGTTTGGAAGACGGTCGAACCTCGACCACCTTCGAGTAATCTTGGCGTGCGCGCCACCATTTGCGCGAGATCACGCTCAATCGCACCAAAGCCTTGTTGTAGAGCTTTAAGCCGAGTTGAAAACGCGCGCGTCACTTCATCGTTAGTCAGCACTGTGCTAAGTACCGCATTAGAAGCCAAACCTATCATGGCAAAAATCGCAATGGCGATCAGCATTTCCAGCAGGGTGAATCCCCGCTGCGCACTAGTTAGTTTTAAGGACATAACTGCTCACTTGTGCGGCAATACGCTGATAGCGTTCGTCTTCACTCACACTTATGCGGATCATACGAAAATTATCGTCCGTCGTTTTCACCACTTCTTTACGCCAATACCAATCTTTTCCTGCGAGCTCAACTTGACCTTCTTTTTTACCGATTTCAGGAAACTGTGGATCAAGTCTGGCATCGACCATCTGATTATCAGCCACCCATTGTGCCAAAGTGCGCGATTCCAGAATCGGCATGTTTGCCATCTGCTCGCCCAAACTTTTAGTGATAGACACGGCCGCAATCGAAAATACGGCAAGGGCCACAATCACTTCGAGTAGGGTCATGCCCTTAACGCGTTTCATCGGGGCGCCCTATGGTTAATCTGCCCAGCGCATCACCGACCACTAACGTTTCGGCCTGCTGGCCTTTGTTAGTTTTAGCGATAAACGTCAGCTCAAAAGCGCTCATTTCACCGCTCGGGAATAGCATGACCTGTGGCTCAGGGTGTTTCTTCTTATCATCGGCAGAGGGTTCAATCAGCGGTTCTTCAAACCAAGAATCGTCTTTCTCATCCTCTTGTACCAAAGGTAAACCATCGAGCACTAAGTTCAGTACAACCCCTGGCTCCATTTGCTTTTCAGATAAGAGTCTGTCTTTATCCAAAGGCTCCCACTTACCTTCTTTATAAAAAACAAACTGATAACTGGTTTTCTCAATCACAATACCAATAAACTGGCCACTTAAAACGGTTTCATCAAGCACCATTTCAGTGGCCGCAATAAACTGCCGCGCCGTTCTATCTAAGGCCTGTTGCGGCCCAGAATTGCCGATAGACATAGTCACAGCCGCAGCCGTGAGCCCCATCAACAAAATCACTAGCATCACCTCCATTAAGGTGAAACCAGCGTGACGCAGCTTTAGCATCTTATTGGAAATTCTGTAAATTCCAGTTACCGATGTCATCTTCGGTACCTGGTTGACCATCGGGGCCTGCACTGAAAATATCTAACTTGCCGTTTTCGCCAGGGCTTAACAACAGGTAGTTATTGCGCCATGGATCTTCTGGCAAACGTTTTACATAACCATCTTCACGGTAGTTACGTGGCTCAGGCGAAATCGTAGGCTTTTGCACTAATGCTTCTAAGCCTTGTTCGGTCGATGGATAAACACCGTTATCTAACTTATACATATCTAAGGCATTTTCGAGTGCAACTATGTCAGACACGGCTTTTTGTTGGTCAGCCTTATCTTTGTTACCCATCAAGTTAGGCACAACCATAGAGGCTAAAATCCCTAAAATCACGATAACAACCATCACTTCGAGTAAGGTAAAACCTTGATGTTTCTTGTTCATTTGCATCGACTACTTCTCCTAAAAAATCCTATGCCAATCGACTTGGTCATAATCCATAAATTCAAAAATTAACCGCTAATCAAGTTATTCAAGGCTAAAATTGGCTGCAAAATTGCCATCACGATAAAGAGCACAACACACGCCATACTGACCACCAGCATAGGCTCGAATACACCCAATGCTATGTTGACGTTACCTTCGAATTCCCTGTCTTGGTTATCGGCGGCCCGCTCTAACATCTGCTCAAGTTGACCACTCTTCTCGCCCGACGCAATCATGTATAACATCATAGCCGGAAACAACTTAGTATTAGTCAACGCTGCACCTAAGCTAGTTCCTTCCCGCACGCGTGCGGTCGCATCGTCAACTGCGGCCCGCACTCGCATATTCTGCAACACTTCACTCGCTATACGCATACCATCGAGCAAAGGCACTGAACTAGCGGATAAGATACTTAACGTCCGCGCAAAACGCGCCGTATTTAATCCCTTACTCACGCGGCCAACAACCGGCATGCTCAATAAAAAATTATCGTACTTCATCCTAAACGCAGGTGACTTTAACATGCGCCGAAAGAGTGCGAACAGCAGCACTAAGGCGATGACCACAAACACACCATAGTTTTGAACAAAGTCAGAGGCCGAGATCAAAAATCGGGTCGAAGCGGGTAACTCGGCGCCCATGTGCTCAAACTGTCCGACCACTTTAGGCACAACCGCAGCTAGCAGGATTGAAATCACCCCTATCGCCACTGTGGTCAAAACCGCGGGATAAATCATGGCTTGGGTCAGCTTAGATTTAAGCTGTTGGCGTCGCTCGGTATAATCCGCCAGACGATTAAGCACCACTTCTAAGTGACCGGACTTTTCACCCGAGGCCACCATGGCACGATATAAATCATCGAAAATATGCGGAAATTCAGCCAATGAATCAGCCAGACTATAACCTTCCACCACCCGAGAACGTACCGCCATAATCATGCTCGCGAGACGATCTTTCTCGCACTGCTGACCAACGGCTTTAAGGGATTCTTCAATCGGTAAACCCGCGGCCACTAAGGTCGCAATTTGGCGGGTGATCAAAGCTAATTCAGCAACTGAAATGCCACGTTTGAAAAACGAAAAACTGCTGCTCTTAGCTTTGGCTTCTTTTTCAGTAACAGGCAGTATTTCCAAGGGCATCATGCGCTGATCGCGCAGTTGGCTGCGGGCGTGTCTGGCGGTATCCGCCTCAATCACGCCCTTAAGCTGCTTTCCCTTGGCATCCAGTGCCTTATATTCAAATGCTGGCATAAATTACTCCTCGCGAGTCACACGTAGCACTTCTTCGAGAGTGGTGATGCCCGCGAGCACTTTGCTCATGCCATCGTGACGAATGCTCGGTACAAACTGACGAATATACTTTTCGATGGCTAACTCACCGCGGCCGCCATGGATCAATTCACGCACATTATCGTCAACCAGTAAAAGCTCATGAATACCGGTTCGACCACGGTAGCCATTGTTACCACAGGATTTACAGCCATTGGCACGGAAAATACGTCTGTCGTCATCGGCGGCTATGCCCAGCAACTCACGCTCACGCGCATCGGGCACATGCTCGATTTTACATTTAGGACAAAGAGTACGGATCAAACGTTGAGCCAACACGCCGAGTAAACTTGAAGACACGAGGAAAGGCTCTACGCCCATGTCTTGCAAACGTGTAATCGCGCCAGACGCTGTGTTGGTATGCAGGGTTGAAATCACCATGTGACCAGTGAGTGACGCTTGCACCGCAATTTGCGCGGTTTCGAGGTCACGGATCTCGCCTATCATCACGACATCGGGGTCTTGACGCAAAATAGCGCGCAGACCACGAGCAAAGGTCATGTCGGCCTTAGTGTTAACTTGGGTCTGACCAATACCGTCTAACTCGTATTCGATAGGGTCTTCTACTGTGAGTATGTTGGTGTCTTTAGAGTTGATCTCCGTCAAACCCGCATACAGAGTGGTACTTTTACCCGAGCCCGTTGGGCCAGTCACCAAAATGATCCCGTGAGGACGACGAATAAGATCTTCAAACTTAACGCGAATACTGTCGGTCATCCCCAATTGTTCTAAATCGAGGTTGCCAGTATTTTTATCCAGCAGACGCAGTACAACACGTTCACCGTGGCTCGATGGCATGGTCGATACCCGCACATCTACCGCACGACCTGCGATTCGCAGCGAAATACGGCCATCCTGTGGCACACGTTTTTCGGCGATATCGAGGCGAGCCATAACCTTAATCCGCGACACTAACAGCGACGACAGTTTACGGTTTGGCTTGAGCACTTCCTTAAGTACACCATCGATACGGAACCGCACTACAAGCTGTTTCTCGTAGGTTTCGATATGGATATCCGACGCTTCTTCTTTAATCGCTTCAGATAACAAGGCATTAATCAGTTTGATGATAGGCGCATCATCATCACCTTCGAGCAAGTCTTCGGTCTGCGGCAGCTCTTCGGCAAGGGTGAATAAATCCATCTCGTTGCCTATGTCTTCCATCAACTGCTGCGCTTCAGACGAGTTCGCCTGATATGCTTGAGTGAGTTTGGCCTCAAACTTTGCCACTTCGAGCTTAACCAAAGGCAAATCAACACCCGAATAACGCCGCGCTTCGAGCATAGCCGTTAAGGGTGTTTTACTCGTATAGAACAAGCTTAACTCGCCCGTTTCACCCAGCGCGAGCACCACATCGTGGCGGTGTGCGAAGGCAAAAGGTAAACGCTCTTTACTGCTCGAACGAAAGACCTCATCACCTTCAGCTTCAAGGCCTAGCTCATTAGAGACTTGGCTGAGGTCATCGACTTGGGATAGTTGAATTTCACTCATTGGTTTTATCTTTGTTTTTGTTTTCATCGAGCGTTTTGAGCGTTGGATCCGTTTTACGCATCTGAGTATCTAAGCCTTTACCTTCTTTATAACGCTCTAAAATCTCGTTAACTTCAGGAGGTAAATACTCAGACTGATTCCATTCTTCCAACACTGGCACTTGAGTATTTGGCATTAAGTTCACGCCACGCTCTTGCTGCTCAAGCTGTAATGCTCTGAAATAATTATATTTACGCCCAGCAATCCCTTCCATCGTGATGCCATCACGTATGATCGTTGGCTTGATGAAGATCATGAGGTTTTTCTTCGTTTTTTTGCTCGAAGAAGATTTAAACAAATGTCCTAGAATGGGAATATCACCCAAGAAAGGTACTTTTTGTATACTTTCTTGTACTTCTTCGTTTATCAAACCACCGAGTACCACAATTTGACCAGAATCCGCCATAACGGTAGTGGTTAACCGACGAGTCGCGAAGGAAATATCCACGCCTGTATTACCGTTAACCCCAGAAACTTCCTGTTCAATCGTCAGCTTAACAGAGCTGCCTTCGTTGATCTGTGGCACCACTTTCAGTTTAACCCCAACCTCTTTACGCTCAACGGTTTGGAATGGGTTACTGTTGCTCGAGCTGGCGGTAGAACCTGTCAGAATAGGCACTTCGTCACCCACAATAAACGAGGCCTCTTGGTTATCTAAGGTCGTAATAGAAGGCGTTGCCAGTACGTTTGAGTTAGTGTCACTCGACACTGCTTGAATTAAGGCACCAAAGTCGCCCATGGCCACGCCCCAAGCCATACCGTTCACTTTACCTAAGGCTTGGGCGAGTAGCGTCACATCTCCCTTAGTACTCGGGTTTTGACCTATCACCTGACCAGTGCTCGGGTTAGTGATGAATGTCCCTTCTTGATCTTGCGCCTGCCATACACCTGCACCAATTTCACCTATGGTTGGGCCTAAGTTATTAAACTGAGTACCACCACCCGCTTTCGCGGCCCATTGGACCCCAAAGCCGACGCTATCGCCTTCGGCGACTTCCACGATAATGGCTTCTACGAGTACCTGAGCACGGCGGATGTCGAGTTGATTAATCACGCTCTCGATAGTGCGCATCTGATCGGGTTCAGCACTGATCACTAAGGCGTTGGTTTCAGTATGCGCCATGATATTGATTTCATTACGGCGTTTACCACCTGCAGCCTGAGCGCTCGGATCTTTCTCGCCTTCCAACTTTTGGGCAAAACCGGTCAGCACTTCAACTAAATCTTCTGCTTTGGCATAACGTAGATAACGAACTTTTGTGTTACCTGTGCTGGCTTGTTCGGCATCGAGACGACGGATAAGCTCGACCACACGTTGGCGGCTCTTCTCATCACCGCTCACGACCACGGCATTGATACGTTCGTCAGCAACCACTTTTGGCGCTTGGCCTGGCAATTGGGATTGGTTAGCGGTAGCACGATAAAGGGTATCGATAATTCGTACCATTTCACCCGCAGAAGCAAATTCTAACGGCACGACTTGCACCGAGGTATCGCCTTGCTTATCTACTCGACGGATAATTTCGACTAACTTGTTCACTACAGCAGCACGGCCAGACAACATCAAGACATTGGAGGGGTCGTAGTTCACTACGTTGCCGCCACCCGCATTATCATTAAGTTGACGCAATAACGGCGCTAATTGCTTAGCCTCAGTGTTATACAAGGCCACAATACGCGTCACCATTTCATCACCAAGGCCGGGGTCGTTATCGTTAGCGACTCGAATTGCAGCGGTTTTGGCATCTTTGTCTTTAATGACTTTAATAACGTTATTTTCCATCTCAACGATGGCATAACCGTAAACTTGTAAAACGTTGAGGAAAAACTGGTAATACTGTTCATCGTTCAACAGATCATAACTGCGAACGTTGATTTTGCCGCGAATTGTCGGGTCAACTATGATGGTCTTATTCAGGTTTTTACCAACGATATTGATAAATTCTTGAATATCCGTGCCTTTAAAGTTGGCCGCATACTGTTCAGACCAAGCGAATTGGGAGGAGAACATGGCTGCACCCGCAACAACCCCAGCAATCAGCTTGCGTCGAATCCTTTTGTTATTCATTCTTTTTCTTTCCTCTAACGCGTGTTATTGCGGCAAACTAAACATGATTTCAACCAATTGTCCTTCCCGCTCAACCATAATAGAAACTTCGGTTAACTCGGGTAATTGGCTCATCATTTCTAACGCTTGACTCATTACGGTCAAGTCGTATCCATTAATCGATTTGGCTAAATCGTTAGCTTTAAAACCCGCCTGCTTAAACAAATTGGCGTCTTTCCCTGGATTCAAGCGATATCCCGCCACAGCGTCACCCTGTCTGACAGGTGAAATGGCAATATAATCGGTGATCTTACTGGGGTCGGCTAACAATTCGGTGCGGGATTCGGCGAGTTCTTGGGAGATTTCGGCATTTTTACGTTGATCGACACGGCTCACTGCCGAGCCAGTCTTATTAGTCTTAGCTTGTTGTAACTGCTGATTAGCTGGGCTTTGGCTAGTATAAACTAAGCCATCGAGCATTAATGTCTCGTAACGGCCAGCGTTAGTGATGATAATACGGTCGGCATAGACTTCTTTCAGTGATGCCGAAGTGCCCTTAATTTTATCGCCTAAGCTGTAGGTCTCTTGGCTGCCGTTTGACTCAATGATCGCTAAGCCTTTCTGATCTGCTGTCGATGCAACAACGCCAGTGAGCTGAATAGAGAGCGTGGTCTTAGGCGCGTCGGTCACAGTCTCAACAACCTCAGTTTTTGGCTTTTCAGATTTACCATCTGCCTTACCAAAGAGACCAAGCTGCTGCAAACCCGCAAGATCAACCTGCCCAGCACCTTTACCCGTCAGGTTAACGGGCGTTGGCGACCAAGCACTGGGTGATGAGCTAGTAGGCACTAATTTCCATGTAATTTGCGCGGCTAACAACATGATCACAATAAAACCCAACCAGAAGACTATCCGGCTTAAGGGCTTATGGGGCATGCTAATGGCTTTTGCGATAACTTTATCTAATAAATCCATATTTTATGTGGACCCTCGATACAGGTCTCTGTTCTGATTATAATAATTAGGCGATTACCGTCTCATGCTAACCTAGGCAGCATTTGGCAACAAGCCCATAACAGCATTCAAATTGGCGAAAATAGGCCAATTATGCTAACTTTGCCCGCCATAAAAGGGTGTGAAGCACGCCACCCTTTAACATAATAGAAATGCTCTTCACGCATTTTCTTGCTCGGCATGTGAACTCATCGATCTTTTAGCTGGAGACACTATGACTCAAGGTCAAAGCGATAAAACAGACATTCGACTCGATAAGTGGCTTTGGGCTGCACGTTTTTATAAAACCCGTGCCATCGCCAAAGAAATGATTAACGGCGGCAAAGTACATTACAACGGCCAGCGTGCCAAATCTAGTAGGAATGCCGAGATAGGCGCCGTCCTTAAGATACGCCAAGGATATGACGATAAAGAGATCGTCATAAAAAAATTATCGCAATTACGCCAAAGTGGTGCGATTGCACAAGAATTGTACGAAGAAACCGCGACAAGTCTGGCTAAACGGGCCATTAATGCTGAGCAACGACGCCTCCACATGCTCAATAACCCGATACCCGATCAGAAACCAGATAAAAAGCAACGACGCCAGCTCATGCGCTTTAAAGACCTTTAACAGTGAGATACACGATGAACCAAGATACTTTACACCGCTACTTGTTCGATAATGCCGATGTGCGCGGTGAACTGGTGCAGTTACAAGACAGCTATCAACAAGTGATCAGCGCCCAAGAATACCCAGCCGTACTGCAAGTGCTACTGGGTGAATTAATGGCAGCCACCTCACTATTAACCGCTACATTGAAATTTAGCGGTGATATCAGCGTACAGTTACAAGGCAACGGCCCTGTATCTTTAGCGGTGATCAACGGTAACAATTTACAAGAGTTACGCGGTGTGGCTCGCTGGAATGCTGAACTCGCCGATGATGCTAGCCTCACAGAACTCTTCGGCCAAGGCTACATGGTCATCACCTTAACACCCGACGAAGGTGAACGCTACCAAGGTGTCGTTGCACTAGACAAGCCAACACTTGCGGCCTGTGTTGAAGAATACTTCAATCAATCTGAGCAGTTACCTACGGGAATTTGGTTATTTGCCGACGGCAAACAAGCGGCGGGCATGTTCCTACAAATTCTGCCAAGCCAGCAAGATCACAACGCCGACTTCGAACACTTGAGCCAACTGACGTCGACCATCAAGGCCGAAGAGCTATTTACTCTTGATGCAGAAAGCGTGTTACATCGCCTCTATCATCAGGAAGAAGTACGCTTATTTGATCCTATCGATGTGAGCTTCAAATGCACTTGTTCCCATGAGCGCAGTGCCGGCGCGATCAAAACCTTAGATCAAGCAGAAATCGAAGCCATACTGGCCGAAGATGGCAAGATAGAAATGGGTTGCGAATATTGCCACGCTAAATACACCTTTGATGCCATAGACGTAGCAACCTTATTTGCTAACGGTCAAACATCAACAACCCAGCAGTAAAACGACTCCCCCTAAAAAATGGGCGCCCTATTTGGCGCCCATTTTTTATTCATACCTATAATCCCCTCACACATTGCACTCGGCTTAGGCTACAATCGCCCTCACTTTGTCACCTAGCACGACTCAGGCGATAAATAAAATTAAATCGGCAGACGATCGATATTAAAATAACCTTACAAATCAAATGGAGACCTCACTATGGCGGATGGATTAAACCGCGTTCACTTTAACCCCTCAACAGCACAACTTGTCGAATTTGCCCTGCTACGCGGCGAAGGTGAATTGACAGCCAATGGCGCATTAGTTGCTAAAACAGGCGCTCGCAGCGGTCGCTCACCTGGCGATCGTTTCATTGTTAGAGAACCCAGTTCAGAAGCTGATATCGAATGGGGCCCAGTCAATCAGGCTTTCGATCCAGGTGCTTTTGAAGGTTTATGGGCACGGGTTGAAGCTTACCTAGCCGATAAAGAACTGTTTGTATCTGATCTCGAAGTCGGTGCCGACACTGAACATTACCAACCAGTACGAGTCACCACGCAATACGCTTGGCACCAACTGTTCGCCCGCAATCTATTTATCATTCCTGAAGAATTTAATCGTAAAGACAAACCAGTGTGGCAGATCATCAATGCCCCTGACTTTGTTTGCGTACCAGAACGTGATGGCACTAACTCAGATGCGACCGTGATTTTAAACTTCGCTGAACGTAAAGTGCTGCTTGCCGGCCTGAAATACGCTGGCGAAATGAAAAAGTCTATGTTCTCAGTGCAGAACTTCCTACTGCCAGCCCAAGGCGTGCTACCTATGCACTGTTCGGCCAACGTGGGTAAAGATGGCGACACTACGCTGTTTTTCGGTTTATCTGGCACAGGTAAAACCACACTTTCTGCCGATCCAAAACGCTTCCTGATCGGTGACGATGAACACGGCTGGGCACCCGGCGGCGTATTCAACATCGAAGGCGGTTGCTACGCCAAATGTATCGATTTAAGCCAGAAGAATGAGCCCGTGATTTGGGATGCGATTCGTTTCGGCACTGTGCTTGAAAACGTCGTGATGGACGAACACCGCGTACCTAACTACAAAGACAGCAGCCTGACGGAAAACACCCGCGCAGCCTATCCGCTAGAGCACATTGCCCAACGTAAAGAAGACAACTGCGGCGCTGAGCCACATGCGGTTGTATTCTTAACCTGCGACGTATCTGGCGTATTACCACCGGTTTCTATCCTGACCAAAGAACAAGCGGCATACCACTTCTTGTCTGGCTATACCGCCAAAGTAGGTTCGACTGAAATCGGCTCAACCTCGGCGATTCAATCCACCTTCTCAACGTGCTTCGGCGCACCTTTCTTCCCACGCCCTGCTGGCGTGTACGCAGAACTGTTGATGAAGCGCATTGAGTCCTTCGGCAGCCAAGTGTACTTAGTCAACACAGGCTGGACTGGCGGTCCACACGGTGTAGGTAAACGTTTTGACATCCCAACCACCCGCGCCATCGTCGATGCGATTGTCAGCGGTGAATTGAAAGATGTTGAAACCGTCCACTTAGACACCTTGAACCTCGCCGTTCCTGTGGCAGTCACAGGCGTAGACAGCAATTTACTCAACCCAATCAACACTTGGGGCGACAAAGCGCTATATGCCGAATACGCCCAGAAGCTGGCCGAAGCTTTCACTAAAAACTTCGCTAAGTATCAAGTGTCAGACGCTATCCGTAACGCAGGTCCAAAGGCATAAGCGCGTAGCGGCTCTGTTCGGTACGATTATTGAGTCAAAAATATCGTTCTATAAAAAGCGCGGGTTCAGTCATGAACCCGCGCTTTTTATTTGCGGCTAAATTGATTTAGTGACGATGAAATCCACCCGCACTAAAGTCACTGCGATAGATTTTTATGTGTTTTATTTCTTATCGATTAGTTAAACCAAGCTTAAATTAATGCTGCGTTTTTATAATCGCCGATAACAATCATCATTTTTAGGAAGCGGCACCCAAATGGAAAATCATAAACCTGTCACTGGATTCCAGCGATTTCTCAATGGCGTCGAAGTCGTCGGCAATAAACTGCCTGATCCGGCGGTATTATTTGCGATGTTTCTGGGCTTAGTCTGGTTGATCTCTTGGGGATTATCGGGTGTCAGTTTTGATGAAATCGACCCTCGTACTGGTAACCCGATTCAAGTCGTTAATATGCTCGAAGGCGGTGCACTGACCGCGTTTACCTCGACGATGGTCACGACCTTTGTGACTTTCCCGCCGCTCGGTGTCGTGCTGGTTGCTATGTTGGGTCTAGGCGTTGCTGAACATACCGGCTTTATTAATGCGGGGCTGCGCTCCATTTTATCTGTCACTCCCAAGATGTTACTCACTCCGGTATTGATAGCCGTGGGTATTCTAAGCCATGTCGCGGTAGATGCGGGTTATGTACTCGTTATCCCGCTCGGCGCGGTGATCTTTTATGCCGCTGGTCGCCATCCCTTAGCCGGTATTGCCGCCGCTTTCGCTGGCGTATCCGGCGGTTTTTCTGCAACCGTTGGCGTGCCATCGAGTCTTGATCCTATGTTAGCGGGCTTAACTCAGGCAGCGGCAAGATTATCGGCCGACCCCGCGGCCGCCACATTAACGATTAACCCACTGAATAACATCTTTTTTACTTCGGCATCTGCCATCCTAATTATCTTAGTTGGCTGGTTCTTAACGGATAAAGTTATCGAGCCGCGCCTAAAAAACACTGCGGTGAATGGCGATCCCAGCACGCTCCCAACCCTAGATGAACTGCAACCCCATGAGCGCCGTGGACTCAAATTCGCCATGCTATCCATGTTGTTATGTGCCTTAGGACTGGTGTTTACTGCCTATGGGGACAACTCTGCTTGGCGTGGTACTGACGGCGCCTTAACCAGTGCTTCAGCGCCATTAATGCGCTCCATTGTGGCGATTATTTTTGTGTTCTTCCTCATCCCCGGCATCGTGTATGGTTACGTCGCTGGCACGGCAAACAATCACAGAGCCATTATTCAAGGCATGAGCAAATCCATGAGCGGCATGGGTTATTACATCGTGATGGCCTTCTTCTGCGCCCAGTTTATTTATGCTTTTGGTCAATCTAATTTAGGCGCATTAATGGCCATTAAAGGCGCATTGGCGTTAAAGGAATTAGCCCTTCCTATGGGTGTGACTCTGGTGGGGATTGTTTTTCTCACTGCATTCGTCAATCTATTAGTGGGTTCCGCTTCAGCCAAATGGGCATTGATTGGTGCCATTATGGTACCCATGTTAATGGAGCTAGGTGTATCACCGGATTTGACTCAAGCCGCTTACCGAGTGGGCGACTCATCCACTAATATCATCACCCCACTGATGCCTTACTTTCCGTTAATTGTGGTGTTTTGCCAAAAATACGTTAAGGAATCAGGCATAGGCACCTTAGTGGCGCTGATGTTGCCGTTTTCAATCAGTTTTCTTTTACTTTGGAGCGGTTTCTTACTGGCATATTGGGCCTTAGGCTTGCCTCTAGGGATTGGCAGCTCGTTCTCCTTCCCCGCAATGCCTTAGGGCGTTCAAGAGGTATTCAGAGTGCTTGCGAAATTGAATTCATAATAAACAGGCGCTCAATACCTCAATAACCACTAAATGGTGCACAACTTATTACCTCGCCTTAAACACAAATGCCGACGTTAACCGTCGGTATTTTACCGCTAACAACACGTAATTTTATTTTATATAGAAACAACAAAATAAAAATAAACACTTAAATATCTATAAACGCATCTCGCTCATAGTAAAAGATAATAGCTTCAAGCAGTTCCTGTTCACTGGGCTGAGCTTTTTGCTGCATAAGGTTATCGATCACATCCTCGATTTGATCCATGTTTAGCAGATAACCATAGTCACTCCGGCCTAAGCTATCCTCAAAGGCATCGATTTCGTCATCCGATAGGTCTCTCATATCATTCACTATCGGGAATAATGGAGTGGTCAGTTGCAGGGATTCACCTTCATCAAGTTCTTGATAAACCAGCCAATAACTTAATCCAGGTTGTTCGACGCACTTTCTTATCCAGCACTGTAACGATTCGGGCGGGCCAAAAAATGAGGTGATGTTCATAATGTCCTCGAAATGGAGTTGTCATAGGGAAAACTGAGTGAGTCACAGAGTTGAATGGTCATGGAGGTTTTTTAGCTATTAACCACTCTCATGATTCATACAAGTAAAAGATGGGTGACCAACGACTCAAGCCGCCCCAAGAATACGAGAGGATATCTGCGCCCATCAAAGTAAAAATTACAATTCATCAATTCGGCAGTTAAAATTCCATAATTAAATAAGCTTTATTCATTTTTAAGCGCATAAATTTAAGCATTCCTCATTTAACGTTAACATGATTTAGACTTTGGTTATTTTGAAACCAAGGTTAGTGATGTTTCACAATCCCCTGCTATGCAATTGTGGTACTTTACTCGGTCAAAAATGTCGGGCATTTGCCTTTAACATAGAGTGAACCTTTAGCCTAGAGTAAGCCTTAATCACTAAAGCTTGAGTCGTCTAGGTTCAAATCGTCTGTGCATGACACAAAATGCTGCGGCAACTGGGGAGTTTCGCAAGAATGAAGAGCAAGAGTTTATTAGGTAACATTGGTGTGCAAGTGGTTATTGCCATGATTATCGGCGCACTGGTGGGTTTTATGATGGGTGAGAGTGCAAGTGTGTTTGCACCACTCGGAACCATTTTCATCCATTTAATCAAAATGCTAGTGATACCACTGGTATTGGTTTCTATCATCAGCGGCGCGGCGAGCTTAGGCGATAGCCCATCGGCGGGTAAGATTGGCATTGGCACTTTCGGCTTTTTTATTGTCACGTCGGGCTTTGCCGTTGTGCTTGCACTCTTGATGGGTAATCTGTTCCAACCGGGTGCAGGCGTTGATTTTACCGCCCACAGCAGCACAGACTTGATGGAAGTAACCAAGGAACATGGCGCATTACCCGGGGTAATGGATACCTTTATCGGCATGATCCCAACCAATGTGTTCGAGTCGCTGAACGGCGGTAACATATTACAAATCTTAGTCTTTAGTATCTTCTTCGGCATCGCACTGACTAAAGTTAAAGGCGATGGCGCTAAACCTATTTTGGCCGCACTTAACACAGTCGTCGATGCCTTTGTGTGGATGATCAACTGCGTGATGATCATTGCCCCTATCGGTGTATTTGGTTTGATGGCCGATTCTGTCGGCACCTTCGGTTTTGATGCACTAAAAGTCGTGTTTAAGTTATTCGCCGTGTTTGTTGCTGCGATTCTGATCTACGGCTTTATCTTCTTCCCATTAGTGGTACAACTCTTCTCAAGAGTGTCGGCGCGCCAGTTTATTTCGGCAATGAAGAAGCCGCAGGTGATGGCATTATCGACCGCCTCTTCAATGGCGACTCTGCCAGTGAATATGGAAACCTGCGAGGAAGATCTTAAAGTATCTAAGGCAACCACGGCTTTTGTACTGCCGTTAGGCGCCACCATTAATATGAGCGGCAACGCGATTTATTATGGTTTAGTGGCCATGTTCTTCGCCCAAATGTATAACGTTGATCTATCGATGACAGCCTATGCGGCCATCATTTTCACCTCAACCTTAGGTGCAATTGGTCAAGCTGGTGTGCCAGGCCCATCCTTCTTAGTAGTGGCAGTGCTGTTAGCTGCAGGAATTCCTATCGATGGTTTACCTTTGCTGTTTGCGTTAGACAGGGTTTTTGACATGATCCGTACCGCACTCAATATCACTGGCGATGCTGCTTGTGCCTTGATCATGGATAAATACACAGAAGTTGACGTTAAAGCGGATAGTGAGCGCAGCTTAAGCTAACTCAAACACTTTGAATATAGGCTTGAATAGGCAACGCTTATTCAAGCCTTTTTTATCTGCAGCACGGTATAATGGCCTGCCTCTACACGCATCAGTTAAGCCTATTTAATCTGAGTGTTAATGTGATCTCTCCCGCGCCATCCACTAAGCTCAATTTGCTAGATTTCGCAATTTACATTTCTTTATGGCGCTATGGCCGCAAGTGACACGGTTTTTCTGCGATACTGCCACTAGATTAACATCGCTAAGTTAGCTCAAAGGAATTTTGCCCTATGTCTGTATTTGCCCCAGCCACACCCTTTGCCGACTTTATCTATCGCCATTTCCGCTCAATTCACGCCCTAAAGCTCGGGCTAGCCTTACTCGTTGCTGTCACTATTAATGCCATTTGGGCGCCACCGCATTTTATTTGGAGCATGGTCACGATAGTGATCATTATGATGAGCTTACCTCAAGTAGGCGGCGCGATTGAAAAGTCGCTACAAAGGGCGATAGGCACTTGTTTAGGCTCAGCTTATGGGGTGATGTTAGTTGCCACAGTGGACAGTTATTGGCTAATCATGAGCCTGCTGATCTTAGCCGTTAGCTTGATTTGTTTTATCTCGGCCGGACGTTATAGCTATGCCTATTTAGTGGCCGGATTTACCATCATAATCGTGGTCGGCGATGCCAACCATGACACCTCTGAGGCACTATGGCGCACGGCCAACATCCTCTCCGGCTGTGTGATTGCTATTTTGGTCTCACTGTTCATTTTCCCGATTAAAGCTAAACAAGATTGGCGCTCCCAACTCACCCATGCCATCGACAATATGGCCGAAGTATTAGCCGAGCATCTTAAGGCGCCCGCCAATCATGAGCTCGATTTTCGCGCTAGACTAGAGGCTGCGATGAAGGCCGTACTCACTCAAAAGAAACTGTTTTTCTCCTTGGAATGGGAAAGTCAAACCCTCAAAAAACACAAAGTGCTACTGTCACAGTTAGCCAATAAACAAGTGCGCTTAATCACCTTACTCGAACTCTTACCCTTAACCCGCTGGCAGGAAGAAGACAAAGACGCCTATCTGCAGATTAATGCGGTTGCCTCTGAGCTTGCCTTCTATTTGCAACAACTTGCAGAATTTGTAGCGGGTAAAGCTCAACAATTACCGACACTACCAGAATGCTTAGATCAAGAATTACAACACAGACTCCAGCTTGCCCTAGTCGCAGCCACTCAAGCATCAATCGCTGATCCAGTGACAGCCGTAAACGACCAAGTGCCGCAGGGATTTGCACTCACAGGTTATAGCTGGCTGATTTATCAGCTCGCGATTGCCGTCGAAGCACTTTATAAAGACATTGCCATTATCGACATTGCCTATCACAAGCGGCCAGCTTCTCAGATAACGCCCAACAAAACGGCTTAGTCGATTTTCCCATTCCGCTTAGTGCTTAAATCCATGTCAGAAATGCCGGATAACCCTTAGCCGCCCTTGCGTTAACGGGGCGTTTAATGAAAAGATACCGTCCTAATAAAAATTCGATAGATGGACTCTTTTCATGCGCTTGTTTTCTTTCTCCGTTATCGCCATTGCCTGTCTCTCTACGGGCAATCTGTACCCTGGGAATGCTTTTGCCAATGATGCGAAAACCACAGCCCAAACAACTCCGGCAGCCACTATGGCGCAAGCCTCTACCACAGAAACATTGGCAGTTGGCTCCCCAGTAATCACAACGTCACAGGATGCAAGTCCAGCAGCGAATAGCCAAGCAACTGAAACTGCGACTAATGTACTGGCCGATACCACAGTTACGTCGCCAGAAGCACAACCAGCGCCCATTCCTGAACGAGCCAACACCTTTGTCAACGATGCGATTTTACCGCCCAGCATCACTTGGCATGGCGCCAGCGAATCGCTCATGTTAAGTGTTGATAGCGAGTGGGCGACTCCCTTTGAGCAAAGTGGCGGTATTGAAAGTCCAAGCTACGATGCCACTATCGCTTGGCTCGACAAACTCGCGGGCGAGACAGATAAATTACAAAAGGTGAGCTTAGGTAAGAGCCCACAAGGGCGCGATATTTGGATGTATATCGCCAGCAGTGAAGGCATTAATGAATCGGCACGCCTCAAACAAAACACTAAGCCAACAGTGCTAGTGCAGGCGGGGATTCATGCGGGAGAAATCGACGGTAAGGATGCCGGCATGATGCTGCTACGTGACATTATCCAAGGCGATAAAAGTGCCCTGCTCGATAAAGCTAACCTCTTGTTTGTGCCTATTTTTAGTGTTGATGCCCATGAGCGCAGCGGCGAATTTAATCGTGTAAATCAACGTGGCCCTGTGAATATGGGCTGGCGCACTACGGCTAATAATCTCAACCTTAACCGCGATTATGCTAAGGCCGACAGCTTAGAAATGCAGCACATGCTGCGCGCAATCAACGTATGGCAACCGGATCTGTATATCGATGTCCATGTTACTGACGGCATCGACTATCAATACGATGTTACCTTTGGTTATAACCTTGCCCAAGGCTTAAGCCCAGCGAGCTACCGCTGGCTCGAAAACAGCTACAGACCTGCGGTTGAAGCCACATTAACGGAACAAGGCCATATTCCCGGCGCACTGATTTTTGCCGTGGATAACGCCGATATTAACAAAGGCATGTCGCTGTGGAATCCAAGCCCGCGCTTCTCTAACGGTTATGGCGATGCTCGCCATTTGCCCACCATTCTGGTTGAAAACCACAGCCTAAAGCCCTTTAAGCAAAGGGTGCTCGGCACTTATGTGATGTTAGCGCAAACCCTCAAAACAGTGGGTGAACAGGCGACAAAACTTAAGAGTGCGATTCAAGAAGATAAATACCGCGCCTCACCGCTAATCACCCTTACTTGGAAATTAGCATCATTAGAAAAAGGCTGGGATTTTAAAGGCATAGATTATCAACTTGAAAAGAGCCCCATCAGTGGCGCTGAAGTTGTGCGCTGGACAGGTGAACCTAAGCTTTACCCTAACTTGCCTGTGATGGCTGAAACAGTGCCCGACATTAAGGTCACTCGTCCGAGTGCTTACTATATTCCCGCTCAATGGACTCAAGTGATTGATCGTCTTAACGTGCATGGCATTCGCATGACCACACTCAAAAAGCCAACCGAGTTGAAATTGCAGCAATATACCCTCAGCAATCCCGTGTTTAACACTAAGGATTTTGAGGGCCGCCAAACGGTCAAAGCCGAGTCAGAGTTAACCAAAGTCAGCACTACTCTGCCCGCTGGCACCATTAAAATCAGTACAGATCAACCGCTAGGCGATCTGGCGATTTTACTGCTTGAGCCGCAATCACCAGATTCTTTACTGCAATGGGGTTTCTTCAATCCTATCTTCACTCGCACTGAATACATTGAAGATTATGCGGTAGAGCCACTGGCGGCCAAGACGCTAAAAGATGATCCTAAGCTACAAGCTGAGTTCGACAAAGCACTGACCAATGCCGAGTTTGCCGCCGATCCTGAGGCACGCCTACGCTGGTTCTATGAACGTAGCCCTTACTACGATAACCAATACCTTAAGTATCCGGTTTACCGTAGTCGCTGATCATCTCGATTACAAAAGGCTGTGATTAAGCGGGCTTACGCGCGCTTATGCTGTACACCAAGGGCACATTCTGCCCTTGGTGTGTTAACACATAACGACCATCGGCTTGCGCTTCGAGCCCTTCAAAGCAGTTATAGGGGCTGAAATCAAACTCGTGGAAGAACTCCAACACTAAGCCCGCCTGCAATAATGCATTGATCACTTCAGATAAACTGTGCGACCAGCACATTAAGGTTTGCTGATCATCACCGGTATTTTCGGTATATGTGCCTTCCTGCTCTATGTCTGGCTCACCCCGATTAAAATAGCTATAGCCATCGAATAGCTGCTGCGCAGGATGGAACTCGGCCATGTAAAACTGTCCGCCGGGTGTTAAACAGGCAGCCACTGTCTGCGCCCACAGAGTTAAATCCGGCAGCCAAACAATGGCACCATAGGACGTAAACACAATATCGTGAGGCTCAACCTTGCTCGCCACACTGTAAACATCGCTACAGATAAACTCAGCAGACAACTGTGTCCGTTCTGCCAACTTTTGCGCTTCAACAATCGCGACCTCTGACAAATCGACGCCAGTGACTCTCGATCCCATTCGCGCCCACGACAAGGTGTCTAAGCCGAAATGACATTGCAGATGCAGCAAACTTTTACCTGCAACCTCGAGTTCACCTAGCTCAATTTCCCGCAGCGAAGTCTTACCACTAAGAAAGCCCGCCACATCATAAAAATCAGAAGTTAAATGTACCCGAGTGCGCGCATCCCAAGCCGTTTTGTTTGTTGTTAAATAATCCATCAGCATCCCTTCTTGTCTTTTTTGTATTTTTGATTCCGCGTGACTTACGGAGCTTAAACTAACTTAATAAATGAGCAATTTCACTAATCTATGAGTAAATCACCCATGTAGCGGACATGTCCGCACAGTGAACCTCGGACACTTTCAGCTTAACCAATTGATTATAAATGAAACTTAAAATTGGCATGGGCTGTGCAATGTCTTATTCATCGCAAGACGACTCAGCACTCACCCAAAAAATCGAGTGACAGATAAACAAGGAAGCTAACATGTCACTACGCCCATTTATATTCACCCTCGCTTTTATAGTGTTTTTTACTGCTGGAGTATCGCTCACTGGCTGCATTCTTAATGTGAACGCTGCAGGCATGCCAGACTTAGACCACCAGCAACGCGAACTCACACTCGATAGCCAAGACTTACAAGGCCTGATTGCAGAAACTGGCGCAGGCAGTCTCGAAATTATCGGTGTCGAAGGCCTAGCCCAAATTAAACTCGTCGCTGACATCTATAGCAATAAGGACGGCAACGATGACAGCAAAGTCATTCTCACCCTTGAGAAAAAAGCCAATAAAGCCAAGCTCAAGGCCAACTTTGAGCAAACAGATTCTAATAATGACTCGCCCTATATAGACCTAAAACTGCAAGTCCCTGCGAACTTTACACTGGATATTGATGACAGCTCAGGGGCTATTTTGATCAGCAAGATGACGTCAGACATGAACGTCAAAGACGGTTCGGGTGAACTCACTATCAACGGTGGTAACAATATCAACATAGAGGATGGCTCAGGTGATATTGAAATCAGCCAAATCAACGACAGCCTAACCATTGAAGATGGCTCTGGTGCCATCAAGCTGACCGATATTCGCGGCAATATCGCAATTGATGACGGCTCGGGCAACATAGAGGTCGCCAATGTGCAAAGTGCTGTGACCATCACAGATGGCTCAGGCAACATTAATGTCTTTAACACTAAGGGATTAACGATTCTTGCGGCAGGTTCTGGCGATGTGACATTTAACAAAATCGACGGCCCAGTAAGCATGGAATAACGCGCCGTTTTACCACTCTACTCCCAAAGGTTTTACCCACTTCCCGGCGTAGAGGCTGATGTTGCAACGGTTCCCAGCCAAGATGTCAGTCTTCTACCCACCCTTTTAAGCTTAAGCCCGACTTATGCATTTATGCCACTAACCCCTTGTAGTGGCATTTTTTTATACCGAAATTAAGCTTGAGTTTGCAGAAATGACATTGATTTTATTCAGACCGTTACGCTTTAACCTTGTGGATTTGCTAAGATTGTCAGCCTTCCAACTTCAATAGTCGAAAAGTCACACTATAGTGCCAGTAAAGTCGAGAATATGGATCAGTTTTCGGAATACCAAAGAGAAATTGAATCGCTTTCCCTATCAGATAACCCTAGACAGATAATGGAAGGACTAGGGGATATTTGTTTTGATGGCGAATCTTTTTACCGCAACGGCAATAAAGCCCTAGCCAAACACATTTTCAAGCATATTTACGCCTTAGATGCGCGATCAGACTATTTCTCACACGCCAGAACTGTCGCAAAAGCCTTTCTTATAACCTTGGAAGAAATTCCCCCTATCTCCCTAAAAGAGGTTATTTTACAGATAAAGCATGAGCATGCCTCATTAGCTGCACATCAATTAAATCTGCTGATTGCAAAGCGTCTTTTTAGGGAATTTAGTCACCATCAAGACGCTATCCACATCACTATGCAATATCTCACCAAAGCCGAGGCACTTACCCCTCTGAGCAAGAGTGACCTTCGCTTTAAAGCTTTAGTCAGCTCAAATAAGAGTGAGTAAAGGGATAGCGTGACAGAATAAATCATCAGAATTTAGAGCCGCTTCTCAAAAGAAATGCAAAAATATACCAGAAGAGATCAACATTCTGAATTCGACAACCCAATTTTAATTAAGTGATAACATGGACATTTCATCTTTTAAGAAATATATAAAGTTAGCACCAGAAAATGTTTCAGAATGGCAGAGATGGGAAAATTCATTACCTACCTTCGATTCTATATTACCAATATTGGATTATGTATATAACGCTGAGTGGCAGCGAGATGATTGGAAAGCCATAATGGCATTCATTCGGAAAGGTTATGTTGAGCAAAATGAATCATCTGAATTAGTTGACGGGATTAAGCATGTAAATATATTCAACTCCAAAGTTATTAATCTAAAAGTTGATGTCGCAATTTCATTAAACTGCTCCATTGTTCGTTCATTAGAGTCAATTAATTTATGCTCAGACTCAGTTGAATCATTAAGTGTGTCCCATGCAAGCAAACTCTCTGAAATTACCGGAAACACCCAGAATTTAAGCTACTTATCTTTGAATAAATGTCAAAAGTTAGATTTGGGTTCTATCATTTCAACGCTGGACAGCGTAAAAATTTTAGACCTCAGTGGAAACCCACAGTTGTCCAGTATTGACGAGTTGCGTGGAAATAAAAATATTTTTGCGTTGTATCTTTTTGAAACAAATGTAATTAAGACTAAAGAGACAGTAGAAATCTTGGCTTCGATACCAAACTTGAAAAAACTTTGGATTAAAGCAAACCAAAAGGAGTTGGAACTTTTAAGAGAAGCCCTACCAGGGATTGTAAATTAAGCATAGAAAAAGACCGGACATGTAGTTCGAGAGCGTGAAAAAATCTGTGTAAGTGGCATTCTTAGCCTGTTGAATGGAGTTCAGAATACCAATAGCAGACAAACTTATCGCTCAGCAGAAGAAAAATCGACGCTCCCCAATGCAGACCAGTCTTTGGTGGCAAAAAAGTCTTAAACACTTGATTTATTATGGAAGTTAATCGTTAAGCTATTAAGCACTGTCATTCTAGTGACTCGCCGCCCTTTCGTTTAACAAGAAGTGTCCCTATAGGCTCAACGGCGGCATCTGCTGCATACAGAAGTGCAAATACCGCGATCACATGGATGTGAAAGAGCGGACATGCCGCCAACGGTTACTTCCATGACAGTGCTTAATCTCATTAACCTTTGAGTATACCTGTGGCCAAATTGAACAATGAATGCCTTGATAAACTTCACATATAATGTTGCATTCAAGTATGAGCAACATTGCCACTAGCCCCCAACCTTGAACTAAAAATACCAAGCTTTAGGAATCACTCTTAAATGCTTTATTATCTTAATGACTTTCGACCAAACCTCTCATAATCATGGACAATAGCTTCAAACAGTTTTGAACCTACCACTTTATCCACATTATCAATCACATAATTTTCAATCTTTGCAAGCTGTTCTTCTGGGATTTGCTCGTATAGTTCAGATATTTTATTTGCAGCATCCCTGATATAACCATCAAAACCGTCAGGAAAGACGTACTGTCTTGGGGATATTGTTCCACCGCTAATAGCCACACGGCTAGATCGCATTTGTTTCGATTGCTTTGACTTAATTACACCTATAACAATAAACGAAGGTAACTTCGTATAAATGTACGTGCCTTGTGAGTTACCCACAATATCCATGGCAATAGCACGAAGGAAATACCGATTGATGTTTGTTGGAAGATTATCGAAATTTGTTGACTCAATAACATCAAGAGGAAATATGTGTTGCTCAAATTCGTATAAGTTTGAAGATTTACCAAGTAAGAAGTTGGCTAACCCCTCTTCAGCTTTTTCCAACATTTCTAGGTATTCTTGCGGTTTAGTTTCATGGCTATTTTTGCTGCGAACATAAGTAAGTGTTCGCCAAGACAAAGAGGCTGCAAATTTTGACAACCAATTTCCATACACTGCTACTAAACTCGAGTTTTTCATATAATGGTGGAATATTTTAACCGAAAAAGTTCTTTCCCATGTTGAAAATAAATCTTCGCAATCTCCACATAACCAATATTCTTTGGCTATATCTTGCTGTCGTTTACTTACTTGATTTCCATCTCTTAAATAACCCGTAATTGAAGTCTTCTTAAGCCACTTTCCTATAAATTTTGGAATAAAATGACTCAACTCAAGCTTCGCTTCTTGATTACATAATTTGCAAACGCCATGCATATAAAAAAGACCTCCATTAAGATAACCGTTGAATAGTGTGCATGCTCGCTTACCTCATTAGAGCAGAGAAAGCGTGCATCGTTAACTATTTGTATCAAAATAAATTAATCAGATTTCTATCACTTTCCTTACACAACAATCTATCAGACAGAATATCCCATGTGCGAGTTACAAACCTATCATATATTGCAATAGGATCATGCCAACTAAGATAGATAGTTCTGTCTGACATTAGGCTTAAGAGAATGCTCTAGGTAACAGGATACTATGCAGTTAGCCAGATTAAGCACTGACATGGAAGTGACCGTTGACGGAATGGATGCCGTCGTCGAGCCTATAGGGATATATCTACGGCGAGTCACTGGAATGACAGTGCTTAATCATTACTAGTCACAGAACAAGTATGATGCAGTGTTAACGATCTACTAATCCACGCTCTGACTCAATCAACGTCAGCTTTTGAGCGCGACTCAGCTTTTTAACTGCAATCTCACGGCGCAGTGCATCGCCGTGACTGCCAACCTGCTCTTGATACATCAGCGTTAATGGACCTTTACCGCGCAGATACTTAGCGGATTTGATGCCACCTGACTGATGCTCGCTAAAGCGTCGTGTGACATCTGTGGTGACGCCTGTGTATAAATGCCCGTTGGCGCAGCGGACTAGATACAAATACCAGAGGGGTGCTGACTTTATGGGTGTAGGCTTCTGTGGTGCAGGATTTAATGGTACGGGATTCAGCGAAGCTTCTGTCACTGCATCTTTGGTAACGACAGCGCTAGTCACTGGGGCAAGTGTGTCTGCCACCAGTGACTCATGTTGCTGCACAGCTTCTATGTCCGTATTGCCTAAGCTGACGACTGATTCAGTCACTTGCGAATAACCTACTTCGACATACCTAACAGACTCAAGAAGAAGGCATATTCTTGGGCTGTATCTTGGTATTGGCGATAACGGCCACTCTTACCGCCGTGGCCAGCTTCCATATCCACATTGAATAACAATACCTTATCATCCATCTTGTACCACTTATTCTGTACATCGCGTAGTTTAGCGACCCACTTTGCAGGTTCAAAATACTGCACTTGGGAATCATGCAAACCAGTCGTCACTAGCATGTGTGGGTATTCTTGCTCGGTGACATTGTCGTAGGGCGAGTAACTCAGCATGTAATCGAAATAGGTTTTCTCGTTCGGATTGCCCCACTCGTCATACTCATTGGTCGTCAACGGAATCGACTCGTCCAGCATAGTCGTCACCACATCAACAAAAGGTACATGGGCTGCAAGGGCGAAATACTTATCCGGAGCTTGGTTAGCAATCGCGCCCATTAGCAAACCACCCGCGCTGCCACCAGAAGCGACGACCTTGTTTTTGTCGCCATAACCTTGCGCCGTTAATGCCGTTGTTACGTCAATAAAATCATTGAAGGTATTCTGCTTATTCAACAGCTTACCATTGTCATACCAAGGGCGACCTAGCATTTCTGAGCCGCGTACATGGGCAATGGCATACACAAAACCGCGGTCGAGCAAACTGATAACGGATGAAGAGAAATCGGGTTCTACTGTGTAACCGTAAGATCCATAACCGTATTGGTATAGAGGGTTAGTGCCATCTTTCTTGAATTTATCTTTGCGATATACCAAAGAGACGGGCACTTTCGCACCGTCGCGGGCCGTCACAAATATCCGTTCTGCACGATACTGGCTGGCATCAAAGCCGCCTAAGACTTGATCTTGTTTTAATAAATCACGTCTATCGGGATTCACCAGCGAATATTCGTATACGGCTTCTGGCGTCGTTAGGCTGGAGTAGAAAATGCGTAACTTATTGCTGTCTTGCTGGGAATTAATCTCTAAACCCATCACATAGGCAGGTTCATCAAAGCTCAACTCGAAGGGCTTTTGACCATTGAGCGGCATCACTTTAATCCGCGTCAGGCCGTTTTCACGGGTCTGAATAATCAGATAATCCTTGAGCACTAACTCGTCTTCGATACGGGCATTGGGATTATGCGCAACCACTTCTTGCCACTTAGATTTGTCCGCCGCATCTTTGATGGCAACTTTCATCAAACGGAAGTTAGTCGCCTGCCAGTTGGTGAGAATGTAATAAGTATCACCCAGCTTAGACACACTGTATTCGTGGCCTTCTTCCCGCGCTAATACTGGCTTGAATAAACCTAAAGGCTCGCTGGCATCGAGAATAGACACTTCACTCGTCGTGGTGCTTTCTTGGAACAACACAATTTGCGACTCATCTAAGGTTTTGCCGAGCGAGATATAAAATGAATCGTCTTGTTCTTCATACACTAAGACATCGCTCGATTGCTTAGTGCCCAGCTCGTGGCGATACACTTGATAGCCCAGCAAGGTTTTTAGATCTTTGGCGATATAGAACACATGCTTGTTGTCGTTCGCCCACACTACGCGACCTTCGGTATTTTCAAGTACATCGGTGATCATGTCGCCCGAAGCCAAGTCTTTAAAATAGATGTGATATACACGGCGGCTGAGGACGTCTTCACCAAAGGCCAACATGGTTTCATCTGGGCTGACACTGGCGCCGCCTAAACCATAAAACTCATGGCCCTTAGCTCGCTCGTTAACATCGAGCATCACTTGCTCAACACCATCGGCGCCCTTACGGCTGATCAGCGGATATTCGCTGCCCTCTTGGTATCTGTGATAATAGCTGTGCTGATGCCATTGGTACGGCACGCTCGACTCATCGGCGACTAAACGCTCGGTTAACTCTTTATAAAGACCATCTTGCAGCGGCTTTAATGGTTTGAAATAAGCCGCGGTATAGCGATTCTCAACGTTGAGATAGGCCAACACTTTAGGATCTTTGCGCTCATCATCACGCAGCCAATAGTAATCATCGGTACGCGTGACGCCATGTAAAGTCATCACATGGGGAATTTTTTCAGCAACCGGGGCGGGTACTTGCCCTTTGGAGGTCGAACAAGCGGATAACAGCATAGCAATACCTAAAGTGAGTAGCAGAGAGCGCATTTATACGTCCTTGTGACGTCCATAACGACCGTCGAAGAATGCGACGGCAAGTCAATTAGCTTATGTGTTCAGTATGATAGTGGTCAGGTGTGCACTAGCGCAAACATTGAACGCGAGAAGTTGCCATTCGCGGTAAATAAGAGCAACATAACCGCGTTTTTGAGCGCAAATGGCTCAAAAGCAAATTCTCAGGGCGGGGTGAAACTCCCCACCGGCGGTAAATGGGTAACGACTAAGTGATTATTTTGCTGAGCGACACCCAAAGCCCGCGAGCGCCCGAAATCACTTTCGGGGTCAGCAGATCTGGTGCCTTAGATTTTGCCTAGTGCAAAACTGACTATTCCAGAGCCGACGGTAATGGACTGTTTGCTTTAATGGCAACAGTGCTGAGTCCGGATGGAAGAGAATGTAAGACAACACCTTGCGGTATTTAAGTGCAACGCGCTTATGTATTGCAGTGTTAGCCTCATGTTTTGCAATAACTTCACCCCAAGTGAAGTGATATTGCTACAGCAAAATCGAGCCTTTTGGTTTGATTACGTTGTATTTCTGCACGCCCTGATTCTGGATATTCCAATGTCGTTTATTTAAGGATATTAACCATGAATCAGTCTTTACTTGCTCCTTTTGGTACTGCTATCGAACGCGTTGAAGCGGGTCTTAATGCCCTGCGTCAAGGCCAAGGTGTATTAGTTGTCGATGACGAAGATAGAGAAAACGAAGGCGATTTAATTTTCGCTGCCGAGACGCTGACTAACGCGCAAATGGCCATGCTCATCCGTGAATGTAGCGGTATTGTTTGCCTGTGTTTACCCGATGCAAAAGTCAAAGCCCTCGAATTGCCCCCTATGGTGGAAAACAACTCGAGCCAATACGGCACTGCGTTTACTGTGAGTATTGAAGCTAAAGTCGGTGTGACTACAGGGGTTTCTGCCGCCGATCGCGTGACCACCATTAAAGCGGCGATTGCCGATGGCGCTAAGCCAAGTGATCTCGCTCGTCCTGGCCATGTGTATCCACTTCGCGCCCAACCGGGTGGGGTATTGACCCGCCGTGGTCACACTGAAGGCACTATCGATTTAATGCAACTCGCGGGTTTAAAAGCCGCTGGCGTATTGTGTGAAGTCACTAACACCGATGGCACTATGGCGCGTTTACCCGAAATTATTGCCTTCGGTGCTCAGCACAATATACCCGTGTTGACGATTGAAGATATTGTCGTTTATCGCAAATCATTGCTGGCCAATGTCGGCTAGATAACATGCCAATCGCCTGAATCTAGGGCATTGATTTAAATAGAAGGACGTTTAGCTGCGGCAAACGTCCTTTTTATTTAAGTAGATTTACCGTTAACAATCGCGTTCCACCTAATGCACTAAAAAAACCGATAAAAGGTAAAGTTAAACAAGTCATTCTTTCGAATGATGAAATACTGCTTCACATCACAGACAAGACAAATGCTTGTTTGATAGGTGCAAAATAGGTTAATAAAAATAGTCTCTTAGCATGATATATAACAATTTGCTTAATTTCGTGACCTAGATTAGATATCCATAAACTAAAGGTCGCGGTGGCTGGCCGCCTATGTTAAATATCCTCACCCTGTGCCTAGTCCTATTTGTAACTCGGATTCAACGTTATTACGTTGAATTTTCTTTTTCTGCCTAGGTGAACGAGTGGAGTGATCTTTAATGCCGTCAGCGCTACACCATCTCAGTTTGAAGCAAAAGCTCATTCTGTTTTCGTTAGTCCCATTATTAATGATGAGCTTTTTCATTCTGACGCGCATGCATGACTTAATAAAGGAATCACACTCGGCCAAGCACAATCATCTTGCGGTACAAACGACGGTACAAATCACTGAGCTACTCTATCAGTTGCAAAACGAATATGGTCTAAGTACAAATCAGCGACCAACCGATGAAGTGCTATTACAGCAACAAGCGACTAGATCAAAAGCACTCGATGCATTACTGAACAGTGAGCCTTTAGAACATCTTCTGGAGGCGCTCGACCCTAAAAGTATTGAAGCAAACAAAATGAACGCATTGTTGGATGCGCTCAAACTCACAGGCAACAAACTCGCTAACGTTCACCAAAACCACACAGACGAAACACTGAGTCAGTTTACGGAACTCTATAATCAATTCCACACTCAGCTTTTACAGCTCATCCAGTTATTACAGTTACAAACCAATGAAATCAGTCAGTCCCGTGCCTATACCGATCTATTGAACCTGCTTATGGTGCAGGAGTTGGCCGTAAAAGAACGAAGTGCCATCAATCAATTACTGCTCAGCAAGTCACTCAATATTAATGATTACCGCACCATAATCTCCTTTATGTATGAATATGAGCGAGCCGTGATGCACGCGAGTAATGCATCAATTTCCGATAGAAGGTCCTTACTGCAAAACCTACAAGATTCGCCAGAAAATCAACGCATTCTGCAAATCAGCAAGCAAATTGAACAACAAACTCGCATTAGCGCTCTGGCACAAAATATTAATGCCTACTTAGGTTACGGTGGCTTAATGGGCAGTTTTCAGGACTATTTGCTTAAGGGCGATGAGATTTCACTGCAAAAATTTAATGCAGCACTTGCGACGATTCAGCTTAATTTGGATGAACTCAGTCACGAGACTCGTTCTCTACCCGAATTTAAGGTGGCGCTGAAAACCATTGAGGACAGCATAAATCAATACCAGTTCAGCATGGTCAAGTTGCAGCAACTGAAGCAGCAAGGTTTGCCGATGACGGAGATCAAAGCCATCGCGCAAGTCCCTGCCAGTGAGGACAAATTAAGCCAAGCGATGAGCCAACTATTAATGCCGCCACATCCAATTGATAGCCAGGAGTGGTGGGATCTCACCACTCAGCGTATCAATCAACTACATTTGCTGGCGCAAAATATCACCAAGAACATGGCGCAGCAGAGCGAATATCAACAAAACCACACCTTAATCTTACTCGGCTTATACTTGTTCTCGGCTTTGTTCACCGCAACCATCACACTTTGGCTTGGACAAAAGATCATCCGCAATTTTATGGATAAGATCACTAAGATTGCCAATGACATGCAGCAAATGGCAGCAGATCCACAGCTCAATATTAATATCCAAGTCTCAGGCACAGATGAACTCGCCCGCATGGCCCGTGCCATGAACCGTATGATTAGCGAACGGCAAAAAGCAAACCATGCCCTAAGCCGCGCTGCAGCAGTGTTTGACTATTCTGCCGAAGGCATAATGGTGACAGATGCCGACAACCATATTGAACTGGTCAACCCCGCGTTTTGCCACATTACGGGCTATTCATTGGAAGAAGTAAAAGGCCGCAGTCCCTCCCTACTCAGCTCTAGCCGTCATCCTAAGCACTTTTACACCGCCATGTGGGAGTCACTACAAAAAGAAGGGAAATGGGAGGGTGAAGTTTGGAATAAACGCAAAGATGGCCAAGTATATCCCGAGTATCTAGCGATTACTGTTGTGCGAAATGAGCAAGGTAAAATAATCCAACATATTGGTTTATTTATGGATATCAGTAAGCGAAAGCAATATGAGCAGGATCTTTGGTATCAGGCCAACTTCGATGGATTAACTGGACTGCCTAATCGTAAGCTGTTCAATGAACGACTGCAGCACGAAATCCATGTGGCGCAGCATGACTCTCGCAAGCTGGCTATCTTGCTGATTGATTTGGATCAATTCAAATATATCAATGATGTACAAGGCCATGCCACTGGCGACTTATTACTTAAAGATGTCGCAAAGCGCTTAGAAGGCATTGCGGGGAGAACCGATTTTATCGCACGTATCGGTGGCGACGAGTTTGTGCTTATCTTGCCACGACTGACTAACGAACTCGCCATCGAACACATGGCAACCCGAATCATTGAAACCTTAGGTATGCCATTTAACTTAAATGACCGCGAGATCCAGATTTCAGCCAGCTTTGGTATCGGCGTCTATCCCGAAGATGGCCTCGATGTCAGCTCACTCACCCGCAATACCGAAACCGCCATGTATCAAGCCAAAGATGCAGGGCGGAACAATTTTAAATACTTCACCGCGGGTATGAATCAAGCCATGTTCGCCCGGATGGAGTTAGAACAACGTCTACGCCGTGCCGTGGCACAAAATGAATTTGCCCTGCATTATCAACCTATCGTGGATATGCAAACCGGAAGTGTCTGCAGCGTCGAAGCCCTTATCCGCTGGCAAGACCCCGAGCTTGGGTTGATCCCGCCGGATCAATTTATCCCATTAGCCGAAGAAACCGGATTGATAGAGCCTATGGGCGAATGGGTGCTCAACCAAGCCATGCATGATCTGAGGCAATGGCAGAAAAGTGGCTTAAATATCAATGTCGCGATTAATGTTTCCAGCCGCCAATGTATCAATACACGCGGTATGGGGTTCGACCAAGTGCTGAAGGATCCCCTCATAAATCAGCCATAGCATAGCCATATTTGAGCAACTGATTGGCGAATAATACCCAGGCCGCCAGCAATTCTTTCTCCGTGATTTGATAATCAGGCCGCCTGAGTACCTCCAATCCCAAGCGAATCGTTGAGAGTACCGTTCGATGCCCAATGGTATTGGCCTGAAAATGCTTATCCCAGCCCTGTTGCTGTGCGTGTAAACCAACTAGCCACAACAGGCATTGAAC
>NZ_JAKKRO010000027.1:0-61966 GCF_025654235.1 Shewanella sp. SM32
CACCACAGCAAGTTGCGGTTCGTGACGCCACAGCAACGCCATACCGGTCAGGATGAAGCCATACTGGCCCAACGTAAAGAACGAATTGAAGCCGCGAAAGCAGCCAACCCAAACCGTTGGGGAAAACGTGAAGTGCGAAACTGCGAACCAGTAGGGCCGACAACGCTAAACCCGGAAAGAGAGTCAGTTAAAGAAGTAGAAAAACAGGCCGCTTAAAACGGTCAATGGTGACAACTAGCTTGAAAAACGCCGCTTTTAGACATATCCTCAGTTTCGATGTCTTTCCCATGTAACGCAAACGCTTGTACCAAAAAGGGGAAATTACAATTTGGATTAGCGTTATCGTTGACTGATTGTTCTCTAATATTATTACCCTTAGGGTTTGGGGCTATGAAATATGCTGCAGCCACAGCTTTTTTACCAGTGTATCCTATTGTACGTTCTATTTTTGCAGCCAGGTCCTTGGATGTGATTGTTGATTTACAATTATTTGAGAAAAGTTGATAACCTAACGCTGCTAATTGATCAAGATCACTCTTATCACGCAAATCCTCTGGAATGTAGTAAGGACTATCAGAGGGGATAGAATCCAGATCATTCTTTATAAAATTGAGAATGTCTGACTCATAGACGGCTAATGAATCGAAGGTAATATCAATCCCAACTACGTCATTTAGCGTGCTATTATCTTTAGCCCAATAATCAACGGCTTTATTGGTAAATAGGATTTCACCACAAGAGGCGGATTTCAGGACGGTACGGGAAATTGGTTTGTCATCAATCGTCTGAATATTAGACTTTTCACTTCGGCGAGTTTCTACTGCTAAATTCAATTCACCATTGGAGTCAAAAATCATGATTAAATCTAATTTATTGATTCTTATGCTTTTGTGTGTAAGTAAAATGGATAGTTCATTTGCTCCTAGACCACCGTAGCTGACCCCCTTTATGAGTTGGACATCAGTGATTTTTTGAAGATCTTTTTCAAACTGTTGTTCCTTATCCCTTTTAGCATCACTGTAAGGAATGAAAGGCCTTACTTCCTGTGATTTTTTTATTTCTCCTTGTATCCATTTAAGTAGATCATCACTCGCGCGTTTGATAACCCATGCATTCTTATTATCAGGCACCCTGAAAAATATCGGCATATCCTTATCCATCAAAAATTTTATGACAGAGGCGGTACTTTTATTCAAATTGACTGACGATAGCTGAACCACTCTTTCCATAGACTTATATCCTTAACTGTTTGCTATTTCTGCTACTAATAGCAGAAATAGCAAACAAGGTCCCTGTGTGTCAACCTAAGCCTGAGCCAACTGATTTTGAGATAACATATAAGTCAGGGCACTCAGGAGAACGAAAATACCGAAATCAGCCACCACAGCCGATCCCAAGGTTGAGCCAATACCCGAGCTGGAAAAGCGGGGACGCAGAGTAAACATGAAGAAATCACTTAATACAGTAAGGCTCACTTGTTGGATGGATGTTTTGACTAGGCAAAGTGTTAACAATGCTAAACTTGATGGCAACACATATTAGAGCTTAAATTCTTAAGTGTAAAAAACACAAACACCCCAGTCGTTGGGATTTAAGCAAACAAGTTTACTTTAGTGATTTTCATTCATTTTTAACTTATATAAAAGCCAGGAGGGCCCTTTTTAGTCACTCTTCAAAGATAACCATTCTAGCCCCTGCTCTGCAAAGACAAATAATCTATCACTATAACCTTGAGAGATCACACTACGGATGATCTCAGGGTCAATATTCAGATAATCATGTACCAGTGCACTACGCAGGCCTATCACTTTACGCCAGCCATTTAATTCATCAGCTGGTTGTGCTCCTCGTTGACACAGGATCTCAAATGCTTGGTAGGCATCCTGCGGACTATGTCCAGCCAGTGCCTTAGCCCAATGTTTTGCAATGCCAATGCAAGCTTCAATAGAGACCTGTAGTGTTCGCTCTGCTGCTCGATATTCGAGATTAGATAAGGAACGCTGACTAAGTAATTGACGTAACTCTCCAAGCTCGGCTTGATACCGGCTAAGGCTTAAACGCAATGACGTGATATAGGCATTATCCGACATAATACAACTATTCCTTTATAGACTTTGGGCAGAATAATCGAGTTCCATTTGCGACATTATGCGAGACTCTTCTTGCATTCTTCGGCCTTCATCTCGACTAAAGATAAGTTTGTTAGCATTAATGATACCAAAGGCCAGAGGGATTGGTGCTAGATTGATATCGACGACGGAAAGCTTCCCTTCGGCTAGCCCCAATGCCCTTTGCCAATCCATAGCAAGCAATTCAGCTCTAATACGAGTATCAAGCACACTCTCCGCCTTTACGGGATCGAATGCGACGGCTAAATCCCAATCACTATGCTCGCTAGCATTTCCTTTAGCCTGCGAACCATACAGCCATAATACCGCCACCTTCGGATGGCTTGCAGCTAAAGCGCTTAGTTGGTGCAAATACTGGCTCTGCTCGATAGTCATTGGCTTGGCTTTAAGTTGGTCATGATGTAAGTGTACCAATCCTGAGTCGGAGTTAACAGGTTAGATTCGTGTGTCACATCCCTTAACCTTTTGACTCAGGGAGATAATCTCTATTCGGCCTTAACAGGTCATGCCCCTAATTTTCTTGAACCCGCTGTTACTGACAAAGAGCCAACTGCTGCAGTGGCAATATGATTGCTCCACCACTCCATTAACTTGGTCCGTCGCTCTAAATAGGTAGTGCGATTATAGGCGCTGCGGATTTGATTTTTATCTACGTGGGCTAACGCTGCCTCAATAACATCACCATCAAAGCCTTGCTCGTTTAAGGTAGTGCTTGCCAGCGAGCGTAAACCATGACCCGTTGTTCTTCCCTTTAATCCCATGCGCCCTAATGCTTTGTTAATGGTTTCAGGATCTGTGTGCTTTTGAGGATCTTTAGATGACGGGAAAACGAATTGGCTGTGTTCACTAATCGGCTTAACAGTCTCGAGTATCGCGAGGGTATGCTCTGTAAGCGGGATAATATGCTCACGATTCATTTTCATGCGTGATTCAGGAATAGTCCAAAGTTTGGCATCAAAATCGATTTCTTCCCAACGGGCTCCGGCCGCTTCATTTGGCCTGGTCATTGTGTGCAATTGCCATTCAATCAAACACCGGGTCGTTAACAATAAATTGGCGTTTGCGACGGTCTGCAGTAATTCAGCTAGCTCTGCTGGTTTTAATGCCTTCAGATGCTCCACTTTGCTTTTTCTAAAAACTTCTCGAATACCTGACAACGGATTGGCATGAATGTAACCAGAGTTAACCGAATAGTTCATGATTTCATTCAGTAACTGAGCGGTACGTTTAACCGTTTCAAGATGCCCTTTCTGTTCAAGGGGCTTGAGCGCGGCAATGGCTATAGGAGCCGTGAGTCTACTAATCGCAATACTCCCCAGCTTAGGGAAGGCATACAGCTCAAGCTTGCGCCAATTACCTTCGATGGTTTTAGCTTTAATACTGCCCTGCTTTGAGTCCATCCACATTTGCGCAATATGCTTGAGAGTTTGAGCGTTTTCTGTTGCTGCTTTTAATTTGTTTTCAACTTTAAGTAATTGAGGGTCGATGCCTTCGGCCAAGTTTTTTCGCGCTTCTAGCGCTTTATCTCGCGCCTCAGCCAAGGATACGTCAGGATATGAGCCTAAACCAAAATAGGTGGGTTTGCTGGTGGAGGGACGTATGTATCTAAATTCCCAAGTTTTCCCTGCAGTGCGCACATAGAGATAGAGATTGCCACCATCTGACAATCTATAGGGCTTTGCTTCCGCTTTAGCATTGAGCACCGCTTTTGCAGTCAGCTTATTTGTACTCCTTCCCATACCGTTCTACCCCCTCAAATTAAGCCCCAAAGTAATGCTTGATTTTGGCATTATTTCGCACTCTAAAATCAAGCATTACTTATCACTGAATAAATTTAGATAAATCAGGATATTGCCAAGTTAAATCTGGGCCATAAAATCGAGAAAATCAAGTAAAAAAACGGCATAAAAAATGGGTATTTTTTGAAGTCAAAAGTAATGCCAAAATTTGCCCAATTTCCTTGGCATTACTTTTGGCATTACTAAAGATTTCGGATGCAGTAGGATGTCATTAAACAATATAGGATGGTAAGTTATTGAATTTCATGAAAAATAGATAAGAAAAAAGACGCCCTAGGACGTCTTTAAACTTGAATTTGGCGGTGAGAGAGGGAGTCGAACCCTCGAATCACACCTTTTTCTAACAAACCCCATAAAATCATAGTATTGTGCACCTTGATTTTTTCAGATTGTACCAGCTTTTTGTACCACTTGAAACACCTAAGGAGCACGACTAACAAGTCGACTCCTTCATTATTATAGCGATCAAGTTCATAGCTAAAGAATAAACGCCTTGATAAAACCTAACGACAAACATAAGTTATGTTCGATTTTTAAGGAGTTTCAAACATAACCCATTTAAGCACAATATTTGAAGGACTTATCTGATGTGCAATGTAAAAATACTGTTTACAGTAATACTATTAACATTATCAATCACAGCATGTGGAGGTAGTAGCTCAAATGATGTTCCAGATGTACCAACTACTCCAGATGTACCGACCACTCCAGATGTACCAATAATTCCCCCTCTAAATCCTCAAGTGACTCTTACAGCAAGTACTGATCAAATACTCGTTGGTAAAACTTACACTTTAACTTGGATTCTGAAAGATGTGAGTAGCTGTACGCTATCTGGTGCAATTACCCAGACAGTAACTTCTAACGGCTCAGCAACAATAACTCCGACTCAGCAAGGGCTGCAAAAAAACATTATTGATTGTGGTTCAGTTTCCTCTAGTGTAAATGTAAATGTGTTACCGCTAACCCCTCAAGTGACTTTAACTACGTCTACTGAACAAGCTATTGTTGGTAATTCTTATACTATTAGTTGGGTCTTAAAAGATTTGAGCAGTTGTTCTTTATCTGGGGCTATTACTCAAACTGTAGAAGAAAGTGGGTCAGCCCAAATAACCCCAACACAACAAGGTGAACAAAAAACCACCATAGAATGTGGCGAAGTATCATCTAGTGTATCTGTTAATGTACTACCTGAATTTGTTGCAATACCTGATCCTGTTTTTGCAGATGCTTTATCACGAATAGGTCACCCTATCCACAACGGGCAAATGTCAACATTAGACGCACTCAATATAACGATGTTGTGTATTACTTCTAAGCAAGGATTTTATGGCGTTGCAGATAGTAATAATACTGCCATCTTCACAAATACAAGCGTACCAGACTCAGGGGTACGTTGTGCTTATACGAACGAATATATCACTGATGCAACTGGCCTAGAGAGCTTTTTGAATCTTCGGACTATACGCTTAGAGCACCAACAGATAGAACAAGTCAATTTATTAACCTTAAAAAACTTGTACTTACTATCACTATGGGGAGATCCTATTAAGGAAATCAATTTAGCAAATAACACACAATTAGCTTTTCTTGGCCTCAGTGAAACAAGTTTAACAACAGTAGATACTTCTAGACTGATGGATTTAGAGGAAGCAGCCCTACAACAAGATGGGGATCGGCAGTTACTACCATACACTCTAAGTAATGGCACCTTAGTTACTGGGTTTTCAAATGTTGATTTCTCCCAAAATCAGAAAATAAAACGAGTCTACCTAGACAACAACCCGTTAATTGATCTTGGGATTAGCAAGAATAAAGATTCATTACGAGAAATTTGGGCAAATGGTACTAACGTCGAATCATTAGACCTTTCAGGATACAAATACCTAAACTACATCATACTAAATGACAGTAAGAACTTGAATTATCTAAATCTCTACGGAGTAAACTATGATTCAGTGCCATATCGCCTATATTTGAATAACGAGCCAAGTCTTACTGAAATTATTGTCAAGAATAGAGATGCTTACATTAAAGCTAGAGATGAGCAGAAAATTTACATTGACTCTAGTATTAATATTGTTGAAGGAAAATAGCTTACATATACACAGTTTAAGATATACACGATTTATTTCTTGAAATCAATGAAGAGAGTGTCACCTATATGTCTGTTCTAGCATATTTGATGGCATCTCTTCTACCAAATAAACTGAAGTATTATCGAGATTTTGAGGCTTCCAAGACTTGATCGCTTGCGTCATTAAATGCAGGATCCGACACCATAAACCTAACAGCTCGGTCTTTATCCGTTGCATTACAAGACATGCGGTCTAACGCACCTCTTGCCAGTACATCAGCACTCCATTTCAGATCGTCAAAAACAGGCCTAATCTGTGGTTCAGTTCGACCAACTGAGCGTAATACTGCACTGATATTCTTCTCCCATAATGTAGCCTCAACATACACTGTAATCTCAATTAAAGCCCATTCTTGCTTGAGTTCTGTTGGTGACCTAGTTTTACATGCGGAGGCAATTTTCTCCCACATATAGAGTTTTTGTAGGTTGCTTGCCATATCCTCAATTCCTGCCTTTACAGGCAGTGAAAATACAGTTCCTACTAGGAGTAATAGGATGACGAAATCCCTTGGTTTACGCATAATTTCTCCAAAAAAAAGCCATCAATTTGATTAATGGCTTTGGCTGTTATTTAGAAGGCACCAGCTTTTTTGGCCGCTAAAAGAGCTTCCTTTGCGATTTCATACATTGGGTCTGAAACCATTTTTTTGACTAGATAATTTTTGTCTGACTCGTCGCAACGTACATCTGAGTATTCTTCTTGTGACAACTCTTTACCAGCCTTCATATATTCTTCAAAAAAGCGAGCTTCAGATTTATATTTATTTTCCCATGCGACTGTCTCAAAGAAGAACAAAGCACTCATAAACGTCCAATCTTGTTGAAGTGCTACAGGTGCTTTAGTTATGCATTCTAAACTCACCTGCACCCATGCGTGTAATGTAATCAGATGTGCTCCTAACTCTTCATCCGATTTAGCTTTAACCTGAAATGAACAAGATCCATAGATAATTGATAATAAAATAAATAAACATTGTGACTTAGGCATGTTTCCTCCCAAAAAAGCCATCAATTTGCTTGATGGCCTTAGGTTTTTTTATACTTTTGAATAGATACCAAGACTTATATAGTAGTTGTTACTTAATAATTTCTGTTGTTTTTTTATAGATATCCATCCCCATATACCTACTACAACGGCAAGAATTCCCTCCCAGTCAGAAATCAAGTCAAATAAATTTTTGCTACTTAATGAATGAAGTCTTAGTGGTAAATAAATCTGAATATAAAACCCGGCACAGAGATTTAGTACACCGTATGTCGCCAGAATAAAGAATAATATAGCGATTGTTTGTAACTTTAGATGTTTTTTACGAAATTCTATATGCGATAAGTCCACATTATACGATGCACTAACTTGAAACCATCTTAACCTTACGGAGATATTCCATATACCAACAAGGGATAGAACCACTGTCAACGTAAGAATAAATCCTTCAATTGAAGCAATTGGAGTTAGGAGTAATGCTATTATGGGAAATGCTTGCTTTACTGCGTTAAAGTTCGAATAATCAACTATTAGGAATATTGTACTTATCAGAAATAATGCCCCAAATACCGCATAGTAAATCTTTAATTGATTTTTTGTTTTCTCGCTCATAACTTATCCTTAGATGTTAATTGTTTTGCTATCCGTTGAACGCTGGACAAGCTGATATTCAGCCTCTTCGCCACTTCTGGCTTAGGCAAACCTTCTGCAAGCAACGGGGCAGCGTCTTTCGCCTTAGTGATTGCTGTGGGTTTACGTCCTTTATATTTTCCACGCTGTTTTGCGAGAGCTATCCCTTCTGCTTGCCGCTCTAACATCAGCTCTCGCTCAAATGTTGCGATGGCACCGACCATAGTCAGCATGAGCTTGCCTGTTGGGGTTGCTGTATCTATGCCTAGATTCTGGATTTGCAGTGAAACCTGTTTCTTGGCTAAGAACTCAGCTATCTCCAACAAGTGACGAGTGTTACGAGCAAGCCTGTCGAGCTTGGTGACAATCACAATGTCACCTTCTCTCACAAACTCAAGCATAAGTTGCAGTTGTGGACGGTCATCCTTTGCACCACTTACCTTCTCTTGGAACACTTTGTCGCAGCTCATCAATGCCTTTAGCTGGGCATCTAGGCTTTGTCCCGTGGTCGAGACTCTAGCATATCCAATTTCTGCCATTTGTGACTCCTGTTCAATAGAGCAAGGTATACTGACCAAGCCCTTCAAAAGGTCCAAAACAACCCATGTGACACGGTTATTGATGTGTTTACGACCGTGTCACATGGCCTTGGTTTATTGGTTATGAAAACAATGTGTTATTCAGATTCTTGATCTTCATCAACATCAATATTTGCCCAAGGTTCTTCATCTGAAAGGTAACGCTCAGCGAAGGCTTGGATGAGGATCGGCACTATGGTCAGCAGTGCAGCTTTAGCGACCTTTTTTAGTAACTCGTTAATGATGTTTCTCCTTCCTGATTGTCGTTCAGGCAGCCGAATGCCCACCACATGAACCCATGTAGTGAAACGCTGGCTGTCTTAATGGTGTTTGCGGGTTAATCCCAGTTGATGGTTATTTGGTAGAGATCATCTACCAGATAGCTTCTGAAGTTGGCTTCCCATAGCCGGTATAGGCCGCTGAAGTGGCTTAACGGATGATGACCAACATAAGCCTGATACCCTGAAGCCTCTGCAAAGTTGAAATCGATGTCCTTCTCTAATTCTGGGTAGTAACGTCCCTGATAGGCAAAGTCAGTGATATAGCAGAATTGCCACATGCTGGTAGTTGATGAATATTCCAAACGGATTTCGACCGGATGAAAGCCACCAGACTCAGCAGAATAGCTTGGATCACGAAAGTTAATCGTAACGGCTTTACTATTGATTGGTTTGTTAGCATCCACCAGCAATCGTTTGAGGATCTGGGCCAAACTAAGCGTGATAGGTAGTAATTTCCTTCCTGACTGAAGGTCAATCTGAATAGGCTGTTCAGTTGCCGTTGGCGTATTCATAACCATCCCCTTTCAGCAAACGAAACGACATCTTGATGACCAACAACAAAATGGTCTAACGCTGATACATCAATAGTTGCCAAGGCTGTCTTTAAACGCTCTGTAATACGTTTATCGGCCTCTGAGGGTTCAGGCATGCCTGAGGGATGGTTGTGGGCGAATATCACGGCAGCGGCGTTTCTATGCAGAACTATTTTTACCACCTCACGAGGATATACTGAGGCGGCATCTATCGTGCCGAAAAAGAGTTCTTCACAACTAATCAAACGGTGCTGGCTATCCAGTAGCAATACTGCAAATACCTCCCGCTCGTATCCAGCCATTTTCAGTCGAAGATAGTCTTTTACCAGTTGTGGAGAGGTGAATGCCTGCGGATTAGCTTGCAGGGTGTAGCGACTCTCCAAGATAGCAATGGCTTCCCTGATAACTGAGTCTGAAGAGTCGAGTTGATTACGGTGGGTTAATGTTGAAATAAGCATATATGTTTCCTGTATAGTTGATTTACATCAGGTTTCTTATGCCTTAGTTCATGGTAAAAAATGACGGTATAACTCAGTTGGCACCATCACCCACCGATTAAAATAGAAATATGGGGGGGTGACAAATACTGCCCCATTGAAACTTCAATCGGAGAAAAAATCATGCACGACGAATTAGTCTTAACCTACCCCCTTTTGCTTGTTGAAGGCAGATTTACGCCAGAAACAAGAGATCATCAAATTAACGAAGCCATCAAAAACCACAGTCCCTTCTTTACAGTTGAGATTGTCCCAGATAAACGAGGTACAGATCAGAAGATGATGCACCTTCAAGGAGAGGTGGCAATGGGTGCAGGGAGCTTTAGAGATCAAGATGCTATTAAAGCATTTCTCATTGAGAAAGGTTTTACCCCTGAGACTATCTCAATCACAAGGGATGGTAATCTATACGCGACTCATCCTAGAGAACATCTACCATATATGCACTGGATAGTCAGGCAGCTAGTCCATTTTCAGGCTTTTGGGGAATGGCTTAGCGTTAACTATTGGTATGGTGATTATCCAGACAGATAATGTGATACGAACCTTAGATAGACTCACCCACAAAGGCTTAAGGTGAGTCTCTAAAACCGCATTCGGTAGTGTTCATAATTCTGAATCACTTCTTTTTACCAAGACTTGGTAAGCCACCAGAACAAACCAATCTATTCCCGCCTCTATACTGATCCATTAAATCTGAACTTGAGTTATAGGCTTTGACACCCAATTGACGATTTAGATCAGTGAGGGCTTTTGCCCTTGATTTTGCTTTCTGTTTCTTCTGAAGTTGTTTTTGGAGATGTTCTAAAGCACGAGTAATGAGAACTAATCTTTTCAGCTGTAATTCTTTTTCGGATTCTGTTTTCTTGGTCTTTATTATCGTAGTGAGCCTAGCTTGCTCATCATGCAAATATGATAACGGTTTCTTTAATAACTCTGCGTATAACTTATGATGCTGACTTTGCACTGGTTGTTTTTTCGCCCAAGCAATCAAGTTATCATCAGGTGGTGTTTGGCTAGGAGTTTTTTTCTGCGATTTTACTGAATTTGGCACTATTACTGTAGAAGATAGTGATGGACTTTGAGTGTTCAAAGTAGTTGTAAGCGGTACAACCACAGACCAACGATGAACATTTACTAAGTGCTTCCACAAGTTCTTCTTGACGATTACTTCGTTACAAATTGCACACTTCAGTTTTTCCACGATATAGCTCCCAGTCTTCTATAAAGCACTTTTATTAGGAACAATCACTAACTTCTCACTTCTCGCCCTAGCCCCTTGAGCAAGATATCCAACAGAATATTTTGGATAGCTTTGGCCGCTTCGGGGCGAGCAAGATAATCCATCGACATCCCATGCTGAATGTCCATTCGTTCAATCACAGCTTGATCGGCCGCTTTAGGGAAGTCCCCCTGCATAATGGATTTACGGTCATTGTTGTGGATCTGGTCCATCACGACCTTATCTTCAGCAATTTTACTCGCCATGCCATGGAGCCAATCTAGCTTGTCGCCATCGGTAATGCCTTCGCCAAACAACTCATTCATCTTGACGAGGATTTCAGAGAGAAAGTCCTTTTTGTCTTTCTTAGGCGTCGCACTACCTAACCCTGTAATCCCATCAAGTCCTTCACCTCTGCCTTCCCTAAGCTCTAGGTCTTGAGTCCGTTTCTCCTTCAACTGGTAATGGCTAAGGACCAATCCATCAAGGTCAATCTCATCATCTTCCAACGCCTCTTCTCGCAGCAATGGCAGTAAATGTTTGGCAAAGGTACTGAGCTGCTCTAAGTCGATAGCATCAAACTGGGTTATCTGTGAGGCAAACTCATAGAAGCGGATATAGCTGTTAAGGTCCTTCTTGAACATCACCAACTGATTTCTAGCCTCTTCCGCTTCTGCAACACGTTTCTCGGCATTCGCTTTATCAACGTCTGTCCCTGCTTGCTTTATCTGCTTGAGTTGCTGCTTAGCGGTTCTCAAGGCATCGGTGGCCAGCAGATAGCGTTTACGGAAACGGTCTCTCGCCGGAGCAAGATAATGCAGCATATAATCGGTGCCACGTTTAGGGTCGAAGTAGCATGTCGCAAAGGCTTCGACTTCACTCCACAGGAATATGCCTTCATTCACGAGCTTGTGCTTCAGGTCATACACCAAGTTAGGATCAGACACAGTCTCAAGCTCTGCCGTTTCGTAATACTTTTGGAACTCTTCCAACACTTCCTGCGGCTCATTCACAAAGTCGAGTACAAAGGTACGATCCTTACCCGGATAAGTCCGGTTAAGCCGCGAGAGTGTCTGAATACAATCCACACCGGTTAACTTTTTGTCCACGTACATGGCACAGAGTTTTGGCTGGTCGAAGCCAGTTTGGAACTTATTCGCCACCAGCATCAGTTGGTAGCCATCGGTGTCGAATGCTTTACGCATATCTTGACCATTAAGATCTGGATTCATGCTCCGCTCGGTATGCCCAACAGCAGTCTCAGGGTCAATCACTTCACCCGAAAAGGCCACCATTGCCTTTATCTGGTGATAGCCTTGTTCCTTAACGTATTTATCAAATGCGAGCTTATACTTGACGGCTTCAAGGCGACTGCTAGTTACCACCATCGCTTTGGCTTGATGATTGAGTAAATGAGCCACATTTGCCTTAAAGTGCTCAACTATCACTTGCACCTTTTGGCCTATGTTATGTGGATGCAGCCTCATCCAACGGTTAAGGGTTTTCTTGGCTTTTTTGCTATCGACTTCCTGTTCGGCGTTACCACCTGCCATCGCCATCCGATAAGCCAAGCTGTAACTGGTGTAGTTACGCAGCACATCGAGAATATAGTTCTCCTCAATCGCCTGCCGCATACTGTACACATCAAAAGGCTTAGGTTTGTTGTCATCACTAAGCGGCATCATAGGGTTTTCTGGCCGCCCAAATAACTCTAACGTCTTACCCTTTGGGGTCGCCGTAAAGGCAAAGTAGCTGATGTTTTTGCTGCCACCACGGGCGGCGAGCGTCATGTTCATCACATCTTCAGCACTGAGTTCTTCATTGTCCTCAAGCTGCTCTGCCATCAACACTTCACGCAGTTGTCTTGCCGTGCTGCCGCTTTGGCTCGAATGGGCCTCATCGGCAATTACCGCAAAGGTACAATCCTTTAAGCTGGTGGCTTCTTGAATCGCCTTTAGCACATAGGGGAAGGTCTGAATCGTCACCACAATAATGGGTGTACCACTTGTCAGCGAAGCGGCTAACTGTGCCGATTTACTGCCATCACCTTCATCGCGGTTAATCCGGCTAATCACCCCTTCAGCATGCTCAAATTGCGAGATAGTTTCTTGTAGCTGGCTATCAAGCACTGTACGGTCAGTAATCACAATCACCGACTTAAAGATTTTATTGCCATCATGGTCGTATAACGAGGCGAGCTGGTGGGTAAGCCAAGCAATCGAGTTAGACTTACCCGAACCTGCAGAATGCTGAATAAGGTACTTTTGACCAGTCCCTTCTTGCTCAACCTGTGACAATAGCTTTTGCACTACATGCCACTGGTGATAGCGGGGAAATATCATGGTTTCTTTTTTAGTGACTCGGCCTAGGGCATCCTCTTCCCGCTTCACTTCAAGGTGAATATAACGCCCTAAAATTCGTAACCAGTTATCCGGTGAAAAAATTTCACCCCATAAATATTCAGTGGCAAATCCTTGGCCATTTTCGGGCTGTTCGTTCCCCGCACCACCTGCTTTCGTCCCCTTGTTAAAGGGCAAAAAGTAAGTGTTTTCGCCAGCCAGCTTGGTCGTCATCGCGACTTCAAACTGATTCACTGCAAAATGCACTAACGCCCCACGGCGAAACTTCAGTAGCGGCTCATCTTTGTTACCAGTTTTGACTTGGCGATCTTTACGGTACTGCTGCTTGGCATTCTCAAGGCTTTGCTTAAAGCAAGACTTGAGCTCTAAGGTCGCAACGGGTAAGCCATTAACAAATAAGGTGAGGTCTAAGCGACCATCATAACCATTAGGGCTGTACACCAGCTCAGGCACCACCCGCAAACGATTGGCGTGATAACGGCTCAGTAACTCAGGGTTCAGCCCATGATCAGGCATAAAGGTGGCTAAACGGAGTCTGGCACCACGGTCTTCAAGGTGATTGCGTAGCAGCCAAAGCGTGCCTTTATCGGCATGATCTAAATGCCTAACCACCGCATTGAGTAGATACTTTTCGGTTTCTTGGGGGTAAATCTTGGCGTATTTATCCCATGCTTCCGGTTGGCTTTGCTGCACATAAGCGAATACATCTTCAGGGTAGAGAGCACGTTCACGGTCGTAATGGGCAGAATCCCCCAGTAACCATCCCTGCTTTAGCAATGCTTGAATGATATAGTCCTGAAAGGCTTTTTCACGGGCTTTCGCATCCATGCTCATAGGGCTTGTTTCTCCTGTTGTGCTAACCAATTAATACCTTGATGGACAAAGTTAAAGAGAGCTTCGGTCTCGTTTCGAGCAATCATATTGGGGATTATCTTAGGGTCAAGATCCTGTGCTTGATGGATTAGGTCGTCCCTAAGTTCAATCAACTTCCCCCAATAATCTAAGCTCGGCATTGGTAAGGCATTACCCCTACTTTTCTTCTCGTTTAAGCACTCAAATGCTTGATAAGCATCTTGCGGGCAATCCCCCGTAATCGCCTTAGCCCAATGCTTGACCACACTAATACAACTCACTAGCAATAGTTGAATCAGTCGCTCAGCCGCTCGATATTCCAGAGCCGATAACACACGATGTCTCAGTAATAACCTCAGCTCCACCAGCTCAGATTGATAGCGGTTTAGGTTGGATCGTAGGGACAAGATATAAGTGTTATCGGTCATCAATATTAGCTTCCCTTCATGTAGGCATAATCGCTCATCAAAAACGGTCGGCGATACTATCTAATAAATCGCTAAGAATATTATGTGAGTGGGTTTGAAAAATCGATGAGCCCTTCCTGCCTCTACATGGAACTGTAAAGGAGGATGAATACCTAAAGTCAAAATCATTTGAGAGTAAAAAGGCATCTTCGGGGAAATAGTCTTCACCAAGAAGAATGACCAATAAATAATCAAACCCCTTTTCCAAATGTGTTACCCTTGCAGGGCTTTTACTAATCCGAGAAGTTTTTACTTGACATTTAAAGACTTCCTTTTCGGTTCTGACAGCGATATCCCACGATTTTTCAGTTGCCTTACCATAGAATACTTCAGCATCAGGATTGCAATGACGTAAGCAAACATAGGCAAAATACTCTCCAATTTTACCCACATTCATTGGGCCACTTGGAAGCAGGTTATTAGACTCCGCTTGTAGTTGCTCAAGTTTAACCAAAGCACTCAAATATTGGTCCATCACTTGGTTAACCTCTTGGACAGTAGCCCAATCAACAACATCATGACTTAGCACACTTAAGTCGTTATGCATTGGGTCGTTCCCAATTTCTAAGGTCTATTTTCCCTGTTACGGCGGCCGAGATAAGGGAATATCTTCTTTCATTCATAAAATCAATAGCTTGAATAGCTTTACTGGTTAGCAGATCTATCTTCGACACTGAGTCATAAACGTGTTTAACGATGCTTTCTTGCTCATTTAATTGAGATGGATAGCAAATCAAGGGCGATAATACATCGGAGTTAGATAAATTTGCTTGCTTAGTTCCTGAAGGCATTGAGTAGATTTGACTTAAATAACTGTCTGACAACAGTAGCAACAGCATAAAATCAGGGTTGATTTTTGATTGATTAAGATTGAACTTTGCTACACGTTGGTTTAGTAACGAATCTTCATCTGCATCGTACCTAACCGCAAAACCATAATCACGCTTCCCTAAAGTTCCCGTTAATGACATTAGCAAATCACCCTTAGAAACTTTAAAAACTGCATGACTTTTAGAAAATCCTATTGGTAGGAACGTGGGGTCACGTTCTAATTGCAATCGACTTTGATACAAGTTTCCTATTTTGATCAACTGTATCCCAGAATCGACGAAATCATCGCTGCTAAATGCAAAGCCCCCACTAACACTCGATACGTACTTAACGCGACTAACTGTCCAATGCTCTGGCACTTGGCCGAGCCACTCGACGCCAGAGTCTTTCATGGGGACGTTGGGGTTGAGACCTTTAGTGACGGCGTGGGAGATAACGGCTTGGCGTTTCTCTTTAAGCAGTTCAATCAGCCGCTGCTGCTTTGCTATCAACTGGTCAATTCTAGCGGTTTCGTAGTCTAAAAAGGCCACTACAGATTGTTGTAGTTTCAATTCTGGAGCTGAAATTTTTAGAGATGATACCTTTTCCTGATTAATGTTTGGCTGGCCACCACCTGAAGACAACCCAATAATTTCATCTCTAAACGCACGCAACCAATAAAAAACATACTTATTGTCAAGAGTTGCAGACTTGGTAAGCACACAGCAAGCTTGATTTGTCGTTGCTTCAATATCTAACAACCCCAAGCGCCCTATGGTTGCACCATACATGGCCATAATTAACGAGCCCTTAGGATAAACCTTAAGAGCACTGAATTTAGAAATTGCTTCGCGGGTTACATTTTTTGAGGTTGAAGCAACCAAATTTTCTCTTAGTTCCCCAGTAGTCACCCACGGAACTCCGTCACCATACCATTCATCTTCGTTACTTGGAGGTGTAGTTCCAGACCCTATTGATTGATAGGCGTGGGCTAATTTCCACATATCCCAATCTAAGGGGATTGGGCCTACCCAATCAACACAGGAATTCTTGTATTCAGGATAAGCCACATACTTATCGCTCATACTCGCCCCCAAAATGTCGGTTGGCTGATAATCAAAAAGATCACGAATGCACCTCCGCCAATAGCTGCATAATATCCTTCGCTACGGCATCCAGATCGGCATCGATTTCCTCTAATGAACGTGGTGGCTGATACTGGTAGAAATGGCGGTTAAAGGGGATCTCATAGCCCACCAGCCCAACCTTGCCATCAAGCGGGTCGGTTTTGCTGGTATCAATCCACGCATCGGGCACATGGGGCAATACTTCCCGCGAAAAGTAAACGTCAATATCCTCATTGAGCGGTACGTTTTCGTTATCTCTTAGGTCTGTGGCAGGTTCACGCTCACCCTTGGTCTTACAAACTTCGGCGGTATCATCCTGCTCGCCTAGATTGCTGAAAATCAGCTTTAGCACGGTAGCAGGTAACTTGCTGGTGGACACGGCAGCGAATGCCTTGCTAAATGCCTTTTTGAAGGCATCGCGGGATAAGTATTTATCCTGCGGCATAGCCGCTAAAGCGGACAAAATTCCTTGCTGTAGCTCAGCATCCAATTTTGCCCACGCATTTTGCTGCTGAAGACTATTAAGCCGCTCAGCATCATGGGGATAGAGGGCTAACTTTAATGGCCGTTCAACGGTGATACGGCGATAGCCAAAGTCAGTAATGTTGAAAATCTTGGCGATGGGGCTTTGCTCATAACGGCTGTAGAGATCCACAATCGTGCTAATGGCATCATCGTCGAGGAACTTACGTTTGCTACCAAGGGATTTACGCATGCTGGAATGCATATCGCTGGCGTTGATCAGCAATACCTTACCTTTGCGTTCTGCTGGCTTATGGTTTGACAGCACCCAAATATAGGTCGCAATGCCGGTGTTATAGAACATATCGGTTGGCAGTGCGATCAGGGCATCGAGTAAATCTCGCTCCAGAATATAACGGCGGATCTCACTCTCCCCACTGCCCGCCCCTCCGGTAAATAACGGTGAGCCGTTGAGGATAATCCCAATACGGCTGCCTTCAGATTTATCGGTTACGGGTTTCATCTTGCTGATTAAGTGCATCAAGAACAGCAAGGAACCATCAGACACCCGAGGCAAACCTGCCCCAAAGCGGCCATTAAAGCCCTTTAGCTTATGCTCATCGTTAATGCGTTTTTCGACCTTCTTCCAATCCACCCCAAACGGTGGGTTAGACAGACAATAATCGAAACGCTCAAATTCGAGTTGGTCATCCGACAGGGTATTACCCAGCTTAATGTTGCTGATGTCCTGCCCTTTGATCAGCATATCGGCTTTACAGATAGCATATGACTCAGGGTTTAGCTCTTGGCCATAGGTGGCTAAACGGGCATTTTCATTGATTTCTTTGAGGTATTCCATCCCCGAGGATAAGAAGCCACCCGTCCCCGCAGTGGGGTCGTAGATTGAACGCACAACACCGGGCTTTGTCAGGGCCGCATCGTCACCGCTAAAGACTAAGGAAGTGGTCAAACGGACGATATCCCTAGGGGTAAAGTGTTCCCCTGCGGTCTCGTTAGAACTTTCGGCAAAACGGCGGATAAGCTCTTCAAACACTAAGCCCATATGGTAGTTGTCTACGGCTTCGGGCGACAGGTCAACCTCGCGGAACTTCTGCACTACTTGGTAGAGGATGTTGGCATCATCAAGACCGTAGATAGTGTTGACAAAATTGAAGTGTTCGAAGATTTCCCTTGCATCCTTTGAGAAGGCTCGCACATAGGCGTCAAGGTTATCCCCTGTATTGTTCTCACCGAGGCGATTGAGGTTAAGCGGTGATGCGTTATAGAAGTTTTGCCCTGCTGCATTCAGCAGCAGTTTCTCACGGGCATTTTCGGGTAAAGCTTTAGTGGCCTCAGCTTGAGCCAGTACATTGTCTTTGGTGGCTTCTAATACGCATTCGAGGCGACGTAACACAGTAAACGGCAGAATAATGCGACCATATTGAGACTGTTTGAAATCGCCGCGAAGAAGGTCGGCAACTGACCAGATAAAACTGGCAAGAGAACTGATACTGATATGTTCCATAATGGCCCTGTTGGCTGCTTTACTTATTCCGTGAGCAGCTCTATAAAAACAATAACAAAAAGTGCCGAGAGTCTACCAATCATCCCCTTGAGTGAACAGTTGTTATTTCACAGTTTGCGGCTAATTATCCGCTCGACGACTGCTATTTTCTCCCTGCCGATTTTGCTGCTGATTTCTGCCAACTCAATCTCCATCAAATGCAAGTAATATTGCCCTATTTGACAGTTTTACTGTTTTTATTTGCTGATTTTTAATTGATTTTCTAAAAATAGCTATAGAAAAGTTAATAGAAATACTTTAGTCAGTCTGCTGATTTATTGGCAGTTGATGGAGGTTAGTGAATCAGACGGGGAAAGCTAACTATTAACCTATCCAGTGAATGCTTGCATGGCTTACAAACAACACTTCAATATTAAAATTCACTACAAAATAATCATTAACAAAAATTAATGTTGGTCTTTATACGCAATAATTCGTCACTATCTCGGATTTGTCCATTTTCGGGAAAATCATGGTATTGAACTCTCACATAAAATCATTAAATTATAGATAAGGGTGTGACATACATGGCACCACGGGAGTTCCAAATGTTTAATGAAGACGTTACCACAGAAGGCTCTATAGCAGCTGCCAGCTGCCATAACGCTGCTTATCGCCTGCCCTTTGAGTTGTTCAATGACCAGCTTGGACAGACAATTTATGAGATCAGCAGAATGTCAACTATTGATGGCTGGTTATTAGGTGGAGAAGTCAGTCTTGCAAGAGCCTTAGTCAAACGCTGTGGCTACTCAATTAGAACAGCAAGAAGGCATATTAAACGCTTGGAACAATCCGGGTTGCTGATTAGCACCCCACAACTAACCCTCGCTGGATTGCATGGGAACAACCTCTATAAGCGGTTATTTAACTAAGCATAGAGGAAATGCCCCGACTGGGTAATAAACGGAAAGAATACCCAGTCGGGGAAGAGCTTCAGTAAAGCTCGATGGCCAATTACAGACTAACTACTTCATTATTATTTTAGTCTGTGGCCACAGTTTAGGAGATGTCCAAATGACATCACAGACTCGTTTTACCACGGAAAATCAACCAGTAACATCTAAGTACATCAACTTTGCAGAAGTAAAAGGCAACTTTTCTTTACCAGAGGTAGTATCAGCCGCTCTAAACACTAGTTACAAATCATGTGGGACTGATATCTATCAGCTTGAGCCTGATGAGTGCCCTAACTGTGGGCATAAAGGATGTTTTAAGATAATTTGCCAAGATGCCGAAGATGAGCATTATCATTGCTTCTCATGTGAAGTTCATGGCGATATTTTTAATTTCCTCGTTGATTTTGAATTTGCAGAGAATCTCTTAGATGCAGCAAAAAAGCTCATTCAAAACGAGATTGAAGCATTAACAGTTATACAGGCTCCAAGACCCAAGAAAACAGAGGTGGAAGCAGAAAGAATTGAGCTTACCGCTGAGCAATTTGCTCGTCGTCAAGCGCTGTATATCGCCGCTTGGGAGTATTACTTTGAGCCGATGATGGACGATAAGAGCCTCCCTCTTAAATCAATCATGACTCAGCGAAAGCTAAGCCAAAACGTACTGATTGACTATGAAATTGGTTACTCACACGGGGCTCTTTGGCGTTATCTTATTGATCGTGGCTTCTCTCTTGAGGAGATATACGCTTCAGGACTCGTCAAAGAGAGTCCACAATCCCCATATGATATTTTCCCTAAAGGGGTCTATATCTTCCCGCATTATGATGAATCGGGAACTATTTGTCGTTTTACCCTCAAAGATCCTGCAAAAAAAGTGATATGTCAGCTTCCTAAACTGTTCTGGCTGAACAATATCCAGTTCTATGGGCAACATACTATGAACCGCCAAGGCACTGTAGCGATTGTCGAAGGTGAATTTGACCTACTGGCTCTTGTCGATCATGGATGGCGAGGCCCTGTACTGGCGTCAAATGGACAAATTAGCCAAGCACAGCTAATGTGGATTAAGGAAAAATTACAAGATCGAGATGTGGTTACCTTCTTCGATAGTGATACCGCGGGTGATAAGTATCGAGATAAGCTTACTCAGCTTGATTTACCGTCACTTGTCCATGTCACCTTACCAGAAGGTCAAGGCAAGGACATTGACGACTATTTAAGGCGTGAAGATGCTTTATCACTCGAGGAACTGGTTAATCAATACGGTGCAAGCCAGCAGTCTGTTGAAGTAATCTGTGAACCTGCTGTAAAGCATGACAACACTTCGACAGACCCTGTGTCTGTGTCTGTGTCTGATGAACCTATCCCCGAGATCTGGGCTAACTTCAACGAAGACTCACTGAATGATGTGGGTAATGCTGACCGATTAAAAGCGATCACCAACGACAGCATGATGTACGTACCAGAACTTAACAGCATAGTTAACTTTAATGGCAAACATTGGACTCCATCAAGCGGAAAGGAGCTTGAATATACCCGATGTGTTGGAGAACGTCTTATCAATCAAGCTGGTAGTATGTTAGAAGAAGCAATACAAACCAAAAATAAGACTAAGTTAGCTGAAGCAGAGCAATTACAAAAATTTGGCCGAATGACGCTTAATCGTAAAAAAATGATGGATATGCTAGAAATCTTCAAGTCAGGCAATCAGATATCTTCGAACTGCTTCGATGCTAATCCTATGCTGCTTGGAGTAAACAATGGCGTATTAGACTTAGCTAACGGAAAACTATTACCTGCACAGAAAGAAATGTACATCAGCCGCTGTGGGGATGTTCATTTCGATAGCTCAGATGGTTGCCCTCGTTGGTTACAGTTCATTGATGAAATCACCTGTGGCGACAAAGAATACGCTAAGTTTTTACAACGCATAGTTGGTTACATGCTAACCGGACGAACAGACGAACAGGTACTGTTCTTCCTCCACGGTCATGGCTGTAATGGTAAGAGCACCTTTATGAACGTGATACAGCGATTAATGGGAAGTTATTATCATCAGATCGATAGTAGTGTTTTGCTGCAAACCAATAACGGTAATACAGGCCCTAACCCATCCTTAGTTAAGCTGGATGGTAGTCGTGTAGTTGTGGCTAATGAATTACCTGAAGGCTCTAGGATGAATGAAAACCTAGTGAAATCTATGACTGGTGATGATGTGATTGTCACTCGTCAACTCTATGCCAAGGTAGAATTAGAATACCGTCCGAAGTTTAAACTCATCATGATAGGTAACCACAAGCCCGTGATTCGTGATACGAGCCTCGGCATGTGGCGAAGAATGATCATGCTTCCATTCAATGCGAGTTTCAGTCAGGAACAGATGGACCCACGATTAATGGATAAGCTATATGCTGAACTCTCAGGTATCCTCAATTGGGCTCTAGAAGGCGTTCAAATGTGGCTAAAGGATGGCATTAAAGCCTCGATTCCCAATTCGATAAAGTCAGAAATCGCAGAGTATCGTCACGAGTCAGACTTACTCGCGATATTCCTTGAGGAATGTACCTGTAAGGGGGATTTTACCTATACAGATATGCTATATGATGCCTTTAGAAAGTGGGCTGAGCGTGATGGCGACTGGAAGATGACCCGTAATATCATGACCAAACGGCTGGTGGAGAAAGGCTTTGAGAAAGGCCGACACAACAGTAAAGCCATGATTAAGGGAATTATCTTAAAACCAATATTTGATGACATAATCGAACTCGATCCTGAGCCACGGCAAGCTTCAAAACCGTTGTGGAGCTCAGCTAGCTGTATTTCGCCGGATCAGTATACTGTCTAACGGTTAATCTATAACCAATTGAAGAGAGGCCCTAGAGCCTCTCTTTTACCATCATTTCATTAGGACTCAATATTTATATGCAGATAAATCGCACAGTAGCCAGAGGACAGAATGACCTCATCAAACGACTTACAAGCCATTAAGGTACTGAGCGTAAAGGATGTCTGCAAAGTCTGTCTCTGTAATCTCTTGAAGCACTAAGTCACGCACAGCATTTGCTAGCAGCTCGTTATCCTCTGTAATTTCATAGTCGTTGAGAGACAAGTATTCGAGTGCGACTGCTAAGCCTGTTCGCTTATTTGCATCAGGACAAGCGTGAGATACCGCAATGCAAGCAGTATATTTGGCAGCAATCTCGAACACATCATCTAAGCCTTGGTAGACAATCGCATTATCGATACGGCTTAACGCTCCCTGAAGTTTAGGAATATCAACCGCACCTTTCATGCCGGGTTCTGTCGATAGAATTAACGCATTAATTTCGACAACTCGTTCAAAAGGAAAACAGATGATATCCATTACATATCAGCCAACTTTTGGAAAGTTTTAGGATGGGTTCTTAATGCTAGTTTTGTTTCAGACTTCACGATTTGACGCCCAATATCACCAGATAAATCAAGTTGCTTGGTCGCTTTAATCTTCGGTCTTGTAACCGCTTGAACACCGTAAACTTCTAATTTTCGATTCATAATCTCATACCTTCATGAGCTTCGACTTGCCAACAGTATAGCTTGATACTGCAAGGAAAAATATAGTAACGAACGAAGGCTAGTATACACTAGCACTAAGCCCCAGCGATTAAGCTACTGCCTTGTTATGATTCAGAACACCACTTAGGAATCGCTATCACTGGCATCTTATCTATCGCCTGATGAAGTTCTGAGTAGATCCCATAGTTTCGCCCCGTATTCCCCGCATTAGAGTGCCCTGTTATCGCATTTTGAATATCCTCACGCATCACCTTCCTTGCCTCTGTAATGAAGCGATGGCGGAACGCATGTAGCGGTTTGAGTGTGTCAAAATGTTCGATATTGAGCGTCATAAACGCCTCTTTGAGGTGCCTTGCAACCGCTAGATGATACTTAGCCTTATTGTTTGCTTTGAGCACCGGAAACAAACGGCCATCAACAGGCAAAGAGTGAAGGTAATCGAGTAATCCCAACTCGATGAGAGATCGACATACTGGCACTTTCCTTGATTCACCCGTCTTAACGGATTGGTCGTCCCTCACCTCTTGGATATGGAAAAACCATAGCTGTGGGTCGTCCTTATCCTGCTTAATGTCTTTCACATAGAGTTGAGCAATCTCTTCAGCCCTTGCTCCTGTATAGGCTAGGATAACGGGTAACCAGTAAGGTGCCTCACCATACCTTGCTTTCTGAGCATCTGTTCGAGCTAGAAAAAGTGGTAAGGAAAAAATCTGTGATAGCTCAGTGTTTGAATAGCCCGGATCTCTCACTGTCCTGACTGTTTCTTTACCCGGAGAGACTTGGTGACACGGGTTTTTCGGCAAGATATCCAATTTCACCGCTTGCTGGAAATAGCCTGAGATAAGCTTAAGCTCCTTATCAGCGGTATTGATGCTAACCCGAGCCAACCCTTGCTTATTTGCTATCTCAATTTGCTTCTTAAAGGAGAGATCTCTGACATCATGTGTTGGCTTACTGGGACATTGAATGATCCAATTGAAGAAGTTACGCATATCAATCTTTTGGATTTGACCTATTGGCTTAGTGCCGAAAAACTCGATGAGTCTGTTGCATGGTCGATTGCGGTCTGCTTGCCATGACTTAAAGGCCGTCTCACCTAAGATGAGACTTTTTTGAGTATTAACCCATTCAATCAAATGAGAAACGGTAGATGATGTTGAGACATCCCCTCGGATAGCCATATCATCAGGAACGACTTCTAACCCTGATTCAGCAAGTGCAGCACGACTGTTATCAGCAAAATCCTGCACATTCCCTGAGTCACTTCGTGGCATGAACAGTGGCTCGAAGCCTCTATTTCGCTCCCGTCGTGTATATACTTCTAGGTCAAATGCAGAATTACACAGCCTAATAATAGCTTCAGCTAATTTGACGGAGAGATACAGCCTAGCGGCATGGGAAAAGAGTTGGCACTGAGACAGATTGAGAGCTTCATCAACGAAATCGTTCATGTGACTCATGAAGCGTTGTTCTGCTGATTGCTGGTGGATAGTCCCTTCAGCGTCATTTAACGCCTCTAACGGATCGCTAAACCACTCTGCCATCGCTTCAAGGCCATCGGATGTCTCTAGGGTATATCGAGCGAGGATATCTGGCTGGCTTAATCGTTGACGTTCATTAACGAACCAATGACTCACGATAGCATCTAATTGGGCAGGGTTAACTTGCTGCTCTCGTTCTTGATTATCGTAACGCAACTGGGCATTAGCCGTGATAGCTTCAAACTCTGCAACAATGACTGATGCCCGAGATTTTGCTTCTGCTGCGTCCTTAGTTTCAAGACTTCTTTTAAGCTCTGTTTTACCGTCTAAGAAAGGCCGTAAATGTGCAGGAATACCTTTGCGGATTTTCCACATTCCAGACTTCGGATCTCTGCGAGGTTGGATCATAAATGCCATCGTTTTGTACCACCCTTTTGTACCACCTTAAGGTGCCAAAGGTTGGTTAGCCATTGGATTAAGCAACTATAATTCAATAAGTTTTTGATAGAAATGAAAAAACCCGACCATGTGATCGGGTTCTTAGAATTTGGCGGTGAGAGAGGGAGTCGAACCCTCGATACGTTACCGTATACACACTTTCCAGGCGTGCTCCTTCGGCCACTCGGACACCTCACCATATGTCGATTTATGTTAGCGTGGTTAATCTTTCACGTTCAAGAATCATTAACGATTTTATATAGCCCTGCCGAGAGGCTTTCATCGTTAACGGAGCGGTACTGTACGCAAAAGCCTAAAGGGGGTCAAGTAAAAAAGACTCAGTTTCAGGCGGTTGCACAATTGCTAAACAAACCGACGTGATTTCTTGAATCTTTTCACCGTTTTATACCGTTAATTGACGGTAAATTTGTGCACTTCTTTTGACATTGAATTCGCGTCAAACGTCAGGGCTTTGGTCAGCTCCCTAAGCTCATCGGAGATCCTTTGAGTATTAAGGTAAATCTCACTGATCTTCAGTGCATTACGATTTACGTCTTCGGATACCGCCGATTGCTCATGAGTTGCTGTAGCAATTTGCTCGTTCATGCGGTCAATAATGTCTACTTGCTCCACAATACGTTTCAATTCGATACCTGCCTGTTCAGCTTCATGGACACTGCTATTAGCCTGAGCTAATCCTCTGTCCATGGCTTTTACTGCAATGCTCGCTCCCGCCTTCAATCTATCTGTCATATTTTTAATGTCAGAGGTCGAGGTTTGTGAGCGCTGCGCTAAACTTCGGACTTCGTCTGCAACTACAGCAAAACCGCGGCCCATTTCCCCTGCGCGGGCAGCTTCAATGGCGGCATTAAGCGCGAGTAAATTAGTTTGCTCAGCAATACTGCTGATCACTTCAAGCACTACCACTATGCCGTGAATTTCACGGTCTAAATCGTTAATGGCTTTAGAAGCTCCACTAATATCGTCGGCTAACGCTTTGATCGCTTTGCTGGTTCGGCCGACTTCGAGGTTGCCTTCTTTAGCCTCTATATTGGCAGCGGAAGACGCTTCGGATGCCTGCACTGCATTGCTGGCAATCTCGGCCACTGTTGCGCTCATTTCTGTCATAGCGGAGGCCACTTGTTCTGCCTCACTGTGGCCCGCCATCACATCTTGCTCCATGGCATGGGTACAGAGATCCATTTGCGCCACAGCTTGTTGCAATCTAGCGCCACTGGAACGTACATGTAGGATCACTTTTTCAAAATCACTCATCATGTCGTTAAAGGCGATGGCGAGTTCACCGAATTCATCGGAGCTAGAGTGAGTCAGACGCACACTTAAGTCGTAATGTTTACGGGCTTGCGTGATGGTCGAATATAAGTGATGCACACTGTCATGCAAATAACGGATAACAGATAGACTCAATATCAATACTATCGCCAATACTGAGATTAAGGTCGCGAGCACTAAGAACATTTTCTCATTCGCTAAGGTTAATCTTTCATGGGTGGTATTAAGTAAATCTGCCGAGACTTGCTGTTCAAACTCACGTAATAGCTCAATCCGCGCCGTCGATTTACTGAACCACTCTTCGGGACTTTGTTGCAGGATTTTTTGATTATCTTGCTCGAATGCGATTTGACGTAACAGCTCAACGTCATGCATTGCAGCTGAACTCTGTAAACGGTTAAACGAGGATAATAAATCAGAATTTGCTAGCGCTAAAAAACGCTCTTGATATGTATTTTGCTCCGAAACCAAAGTGATAAATTTGGCATAAACCTTAGGCTTAAATCCAGCTTGGCCAAAGGTTGAGCTGAGTACCGCCCTTTCAATCCCCGCCCTTTCCTTTAATTGCAAAAAAGCACTAAAAGCCGTCGCTTTAATGGCGATTTCTTGATTCGCACCCGTTTTTGCGGTTTCATCGACTATTGTCAGTAATAACTTATTTAACTCAGTGTAATAGGCAACTTCATCGGCGACACTGATACTTAAACTATCCACCTGCGAGCGGATTGCATTTAAACGCCCGAGTTGAGCGTTTAGCTCTCTAAGTTTTGGGGCAAATATCTCCGGCAGATGATTCTCAGTGATAAAACGCTGATAGAGGCCGAGCTGCGTATCCGTTAATTGTCTTTGATCAGGTATTTTACCCGCAAACGCTTTTCCTGCTGAGCCAATAAATCCAGCACTCATGCCGCGCTCTTTTTGTAACTCATGCACTAAATTACTGTTGGTGACGGCTAGCTCGCTTAATTGCACCACTAAGGTTAAATCTTTTCTATATTCATATTTTTCAATGAGGTAAAGCGTGCCACATAAAAAACAGGCTAACAGTGGAGGCAAGACAACCATTAATAATTTTTGTTTTAGACTGAGATTACCAATCCATTGCCATTTCATAGAAATATCCTTTTAAACTGAGTTTTAGATCCAAACACCGAACACTAGGTATAGCATAATATCAACCGTAGGACGACTAAGGTTTATGGAAATTGCGCAAGCTAATAGCCTGATAAACGAGGATTTCCCCCATATTCCATCAATTGTTTAGATTTTGCTAATCGCAGAGCAAACTTGAGAAACGTCAAACAAGGATCAGATAGAAATAAAAAACGCATTGAAAATTCCAATGCGTTTTTCTAGAGAAAGGAACACTTAATACTGTGACTGAAGATGACTCTAACTGAAAAGCTGTGGGAATAATCCCTTCACACCAGCCGCAATGACTTCGATACCAATAGATAACATCAAGAGTCCCATAAGACGGGTAATCACGTTAATACCCGTTTTGCCGAGGATCTTATAAATGATAGATGCCATTCTAAACAGGCCAAAACTCACTAAACCAAACACTATCACAGTAATGAACATCGCAATAATGTTCGACAATGAATTATGCTCAGCGGCAAAGACAATCACCGAACTGATAGCGCCAGGTCCCGCCATCAGTGGCAAAGCCAAAGGCACAACCGCCACAGATTCCATCGCCGAGGATTCGCGGTCTTCCTCTTGGTTACGCTTCACTTCACCTAACTTACCTTGCAACATTGACATCGCAATAATGGCAATCAGGCTGCCACCAGCAATTCTAAAGGCAGATAACGAAATGCTGAACATATTCAGAATGTGCTGCCCCGCCACAATCGTGACTAAGAGAATCACCACAACCGCAAAGTTCGCTACTTTACCCGTGTGATTCCGCTCAGCCTCCGTTTGATGGCTGGTTAAGCTCACAAACACAGGCAACAAGCCAACCGGATTAATGATGGCAACGAGGCCAAGAAAAAATTTAACGTAAAGAGTTAACTCCAAGGGACTATCCTTATGTGCGTGTCACGCCGTCTTCATCAAAATAAGCTTGAGGGCAAGTATAGTATCTCAAGCGCTATTGACTGAAAAATGAGATTTTTGAGGTTAAATCACAACTTCGAATAATATTTAGTTATCGAAGCCGATGCATTTTCAGCGCAATTTTAAACAAACAAGTCACCCTAAGTGTAGTTTTATTACATAAAAGCACGATATTGTCGTTGATATCACACTTTCAACGCGGCTTTAGGTGTAATTTTCTACCATAAAGAGGATTTAGTGAATGCCTTGATTCACTAAATCTTTTTAGGAGTATTAATCATGACAGTGACCAATGCACAAGAACTGGATCTCATGGTCGAGCGAGTGGCCAAAGCACAAGCCGAGTATGCAACATTCAGCCAAGCGCAAGTCGATAAAATTTTCCGTGCAGCGGCCCTTGCCGCTGCCGATGCGCGTATCTCGCTGGCCAAAATGGCCGCTGCAGAAACCCGCATGGGTGTAGTTGAAGACAAAGTAATTAAAAACCACTTTGCCTCCGAATACATTTATAACAAATATAAAGATGAAAAAACCTGCGGAATTTTATCTGAAGATGTCACCTTCGGTACTATTACCATTGCTGAACCCGTAGGCATTATCTGTGGCATAGTCCCCACCACGAACCCCACATCGACCGCGATATTTAAAGCCTTAATCAGCCTTAAAACCCGTAACGCAATCATCTTCTCGCCCCATCCTAGGGCCAAAATATCGACCACAACTGCAGCAAAATTAGTGCTTGATGCTGCCATAGCCGCGGGCGCGCCCAAAGACATTATTGGTTGGATTGATGAACCCAGCGTTGCACTATCGAATCAATTAATGACTCACCCTAAGGTGAATTTAATCCTCGCAACGGGTGGCCCTGGCATGGTGAAAGCCGCCTACTCTTCCGGTAAACCTGCTATTGGCGTAGGTGCGGGTAACACGCCTATTGTTATCGATGAAACCGCCGACATCAAACGCGCAGTCAGTTCGATTCTCATGTCAAAAACCTTCGATAACGGTGTGGTTTGTGCGTCAGAGCAAGCGGTAATTGTGGTCGACAGTATTTATGAGCAGGTTAAAGAGCGTTTCGCAACCCACGGTGGCTATATGCTGTCGAAGGATGAAGCCGCGGCGATGCAGCAGGTCATTTTAAAAAATGGTGGCTTAAATGCCGATATCGTTGGCCAAAGCGCCGCCAGTATCGCGCAAATGGCGGGCTTTGAAGTGCCGCACTGGACCAAAGTGTTGATCGGTGAAGTCACCGATATTTGCGACAGCGAAGCCTTCGCCCATGAAAAATTATCACCACTGCTTGGTATGTACCGCGCCATCGACTTTAACGATGCCATGGATAAAGCTGAAGCTTTAGTCGCACTCGGCGGCATTGGCCACACATCAGGGCTTTATACCGACCAAGATACCCAAACCGAACGTGTACATGCCTTTGGTTTTAGAATGAAAACGGCGCGTATCTTGATCAACACCCCAGCTTCACAGGGCGGTATTGGCGATCTGTACAACTTCAAACTGGCACCTTCGCTCACTTTAGGCTGTGGTTCTTGGGGCGGCAACTCGATTTCAGAAAACGTTGGCCCGAGTCATCTAATCAATAAAAAAACCGTCGCTAAGAGGGCCGAAAACATGTTGTGGCATAAGCTTCCTGCATCTATCTATTTCCGCCGCGGTAGTTTGCCCATCGCGCTCGAAGAACTGAGCGATAAAAAACGCGCCTTAATCATCACAGACAGATTTTTGTTCAATCACGGTTATTGCGATGAAACCATGCGGATTTTAAAAGCCCAAGGCCTTGAAACCGAAATTTTTTACGATGTTGAAGCCGACCCCACCTTAGCCATAGTCCGTCAAGGCGCTAAGGTCGCTCAAAGCTTTAAACCCGATGTGATAATTGCGCTCGGCGGCGGCTCACCAATGGATGCGGCTAAGATTATTTGGGTGATGTACGAGCATCCAGATGTGGATTTTGCCGATTTGGCGCTGCGTTTTATGGACATTCGTAAACGTATCTACAAATTCCCTAAAATGGGCACCAAAGCCATGATGGTAGCAATTCCTACCACCTCAGGTACTGGCTCAGAAGTCACTCCTTTTGCGGTAGTGACAGACGAAATTACAGGTAAAAAATACCCGATTGCCGACTATCAACTCACGCCCAATATGGCGATTGTTGATCCAAATCTTGTGATGGACATGCCTAAATCCCTCACCGCCTTTGGTGGCATAGATGCGGTGACCCATGCATTGGAAGCCTATGTTAGCGTGATGGCTAATGAGTACAGTGATGGCCAAGCGCTGCAAGCCCTCGATTTACTGTGCAAATATTTACCCGATGCCTACAACTTGGGCTCACAATCACCTGTCGCCCGTGAAAAGGTCCACAATGGCGCCACTATTGCGGGTATCGCCTTTGCTAACGCTTTCCTTGGGATTTGCCACTCAATGGCACACAAACTGGGCGCCGAGTTCCATCTCGCCCATGGCCTAGCCAATGCGCTGCTGATCAACAACGTAATACGCTTTAACGCAACGGATCTGCCCACTAAGCAAGCGGCCTTTAGCCAATACGACAGGCCAAAAGCCCTGTGCCGTTATGCTGCCATCGCAGATCACTTGAAACTAGGCGGAAAGACGGATGAAGAAAAAGTCGAAAAATTGCTTGAGAAAATCACACACCTCAAGAAGACGATTGGCATTCCTGCTTCTATCCAAGAAGCCGGTGTCAACGAAGCCGACTTCCTCGCCAAGTTAGATGAATTAGCCGAAGATGCGTTCGATGATCAATGTACCGGTGCCAACCCACGTTACCCATTGATTAACGAGCTGAAACAACTGTTCCTCGATAGCTATTATGGCCGTGACTATAGCGACAACAACTAGGTTATCGCCTGCCAATGCTAGGCTCGTGCTTAATAAAAGCCGCGCGACATAAATGAAGAAGCCCTCGAATGAGGGCTTTTTATTGCGTGATGTTCCGTGGATGACCTAATTAAGGAGTCGATGCGTTAATCGATCGCACGCAAAATGACTTCACTAGCAGCTAACTCAACTGGGCATCACTCACTTACGATCACTAAGCTGAACATCACAACAAACTGTGACTAACGCTGTGCCAGTACATAATCAATGGCGCTGGTGATGGCTGCAACCTGCGCCAGATTACATTCGGCAGGCGTGGCCGTTGGGCTATCTGGGTACACTTCTGTCGTTGTGTTATAGATACAGCCAGTGACACTGCTGCAAAGCCCTAATGACTTAAGCGGATAGTTAATCACCCCGTGCTGCACCACAGTCGAGCCAATGATCTCGCCTTTCTCATCGGCAGGAGCAATGTGCGTCACTTTGCTCACGCCATCAATAATGGCTTTTTGGAAAGCATCCATTGAATGTTCGGTATCACCCACAGCATAAAAACCATCTGGGATAGTTCCTTTGACGTACTCTTTACCATCACGGGCGCAAAGCGCTGGACGAAATTCTAATTCATCTGAATCAGTGGTTTCATGTAAATCCACATGCACATCAAAATCTTGCTCTACGGATGCGACTAAGGCCATCAAGGCCGCCGATTCTTCCGCTGGACTATTGGCATAAAATGAGCGATTAGGATCGATAGCCTTAGGGTTCCAACGGTTGATGGTTTCGTAACCCCAAGGACTCACGCACACGGCGATGACAAGATTGACGCGATCAACATAATGAGCCGCCTTATCCGCTAAAAATGCCAAGGCACCATGAACACCGCTGGTTTCGTAACCGTGCACGCCACCAGTCACGAGCACGGTTGGCTTTTGTGGATCAAACTGCTGGCTTTTTACCGCAAATAATGGGTAACGATCGGCATTAATCGATAAGGCGCCATATTGCACAATGCCAAACCCAAGCGTAGATAGCTTTGCTTCCATCGCCTTGAGTGGCGTCACGACATCGTCCTGATACGAACGCTTGATTTTGGCGCTTGCAAGCCATGCAGCTTTTTCAGCCTCGCCCCATTTTTCGCCTACGGTGCCGATGGGATAAAATGTTAAATTTGCCATAATTCCTCTATTTTTAGTTCTATTCGGTAAAGTTCTTTTTATTCAAGTTCTTTGCACTCTAGTGCTTTCGTTCAAGCTCTTTTCGCTCAAGCTTTTTCGTTGAATTACTATTCAGTCGAATGATAGTGCTCGTGTTCGGATGATAAATGAATACAGTCAACCTAAAGCAATAGCTGCATGGGAATATCACGGATCCCGCCGCGTTCTCGCTCGGGTCCAAGAGGCACAAAGCCAAAGCCTAAGTACACAGCCTGCGCATTCAGCGCCGAGTTCACGGTAAACACCCCCGGATTGCCTTGGGCTAAACATTGAGCTTTGGCATGTTCCCACAGCATTCTCGCCACGCCTTGCCCCTGTGCATGGGAGGCGACAAAAAGATGGTACAAGTGGCTATTCGCCTTCATCCCCACTACGCCTGCGAGTTGGCCTGAGTCCGTTATGGCGACATGGTACTGATAACCCATAGCAAAGTAGCTACCAATCGCCTCTATCGACATGGCATTGACTAAGATTGCAGTGCCCTCAGCAGTGCAAGTTGGGGCGATAAATTCTTGGGTTAATTGAGTGAGTAATACGCTTATTTCAGGGATATCAGTTAAGGTTGCGGCTCGAATTTTCATCTTAACTCCTTGATTAAAAACATTTCATGACACAATAAAAAGCCAGAACAAAGTCTGGCTTTTTAAGATACTGAATCAAAAGGCACTTAATCAAAATACATTTGGTCAGAAAACGCTTAGTTTAAATACAGACTAAAAATACTGTGATTGTCAGTTGAGCATTAAATGACTCGCCGATGATAATCCTATCAGGGCGAGCCTTGCTTCTATGGGCTTTCGTCGCTGCAAAGCCCATAAACGCACTGGTCGTTATTGCTTAGTCCAGCGATCCATCCAACCGAAGACATTAGCATACCATTGCTCTAAGTTTTCAGGTTTTAAGATCCAATGGTTTTCATCAGGGAAAATCAATAACTCAGATGGGATCCCTTTGCGCTGCATAAAACTGAATGCCGCTAAACCTTGACCATAAGGGACGCGGAAGTCCTTCTCACCGTGGATAACCAGCATGGGTGTTTTCCAGTTTTCAACATAATTCACTGGGTTAAACTTCTCATATAACGCTTTGTTATCTGAATAAGTGCCACCAAACTCATGCTCTGCGAACCACACTTCTTCGGTCACGTAATACATAGAACGCATATCGAACAGACCCGCGTGGTTAACTAAGCACTTGAAACCGTCGTTCCAGTTACCTTGGATCCAGTTCATCATGTAGCCGCCGTAAGAACCTCCGAGCGCACAGGTGTTTTGCGGATCGAGCCATTTTTGTTGCTGGCTCACCGCTGCTAGGCCTTTTTGCAGATCTTCTAATGGCTTACCACCCCAATCTTGGCTGATTGAATCAGTAAAGGCTTGGCCGTAACCGGTAGAGCCGTGGAAATCCACCATGACGACGCCATAACCCGCACCCGCCCATAATTGGGCATTCCAACGACCACTGAAGGCATTACCAAATGAACCTTGCGGCCCACCGTGAACGAGATAGGCAATTGGGTATTTTTTCCCTTCTTGGAAATTCGCCGGTTTGATCCAGTAACCGTAAACGTCTTCGTTATTCCAACCTTTAAAGCTGAACTGTTCAAACTTACCAAACTTGATCTCGGCCAATTTGTCTTTATTCACTTCGGTTAGACGTTTAAGCCCTTCACCTTCAGTCGTAATGCTATAGAGATCGCCCGGTTCAACTAAGGTTTTGCTATCGAAAATCAGTTGTTCGTTAGTGACCGCAATTAAACTGTTCGTACCATCACTGTAGACAGAACGCACATCGCCAAATTGGGTATTCACTTGGAAAATAGAGACTTGACCTAAGTCTTGTGCCGTCACATACAAGGTACGATTGTCAGGAGCAAACATCAGTGAGCTTGGGCTGCGATCCCATAATGGCGCCACTTCTTTGGTTTGGCCTGTGCTAGTATCGCGCAGCATAATGCCGTAGCGATCTGCTTCAAAACCCGGTTTTTTCATCGCTAAATAGGCCATGTAACGACCATCGCTCGAAAATGTTGGTTGCGCATCCCATGCAAGATTGTCTTTAGTTAAGTTAGTTGCGGTGCCGCCAGTGACGGGCACTTGCCACAAATCATAGTTAGTGGTCCAAGCTTGATCTTTGCTGGGGGCTTTCGCGCTATAAACCACAAACTTACCGTCTGGGGTGAAGGTCACTTCTTCCATACCCGAGAAAGGTTTTGGCGGCGTTTCAGTATCTAAACCTTGAGTCACATCCACTACTTTAGTGAGTTTCTCACCGTTTACCGCACCAACAAATAAATGGTTACGGGCGTGGTCTTCCCACGTATCCCAATGGCGAACCATTAACTGCTTGTATTCACGGCCAGTCGATTTACGCTCAGCTTCGGCGGTAAATTTATCCTTTGAGCAAGCTAAGTCCTTACACTCGGGGAATACCCGCATGCTGAGTACAACTTGTTTACCGTCGTTTGATAATTTATAGCCATCAATATCCAAAGGTAAATCAGAAACTTGTACCGCTTCACCGCCCGTTAATGGCAGTTGAAATAACTGGCTTGAACCACTGCGACTAGCAAGGAAATAAATCGACTTGTCGTCATTGGCGAAGCTCACATCGTGCTCTGTGCCCGTGGCAGAGGTCAATTGCAGTGGTTTCGCCTTCGTGTCTATCAAATCTAATAGATACAGATCCGAGCTGGCCTCTCCTTTATCGTTTACCGTTTTAAGACCATAAACTAATTTAGTGCCATCGTGGGACACAGTCGCAGAGTGCATCTTATTGAGTTTAATGAGTTGTTGCACAGTAAAAGGCGTTGGATCGGCCGCTTGGGCTGATAACGCCAGTCCTGCAGCGCCGAGCGCCAATAGGAGAGGAGCTATTTTCATTGTTATGTCCGTTTTTGGTTAAACTGGTTCGATAGTTGCGCCAATCATTGCAAGGGTTCTACTGAAATTGCAATAGTTCTACTGAGTTGCAACCGCACGAATGTTAAAAAACGATCTGAGATCGTATCTTTCGAAGATAAGCTTGCCACACTATCGAAACAAAAACGCTCAGGCAAGCCAAATGGCGAACCTGAGCGTATTTTTTTGTGACAAAATGTCAGTGGCGCAACGTTTTACCTCAAGAACAGATATCAGAACTCAAACTTAAGCTGTTTTGCTTAAAAAGCCATCAAGTTCAATCCGCTGCATCCCAACCTTTACGCTTTCGCGTTAGCAATATTCACTTTCCAAATTGCTGGGCCAGTTTCATGGGCGTTCACACCATGTGAATCCACAGCCACAGTCACTGGCATATCTTGCACATCAAACTCGTAAATCGCTTCCATGCCCAAATCAGCAAAGGCCACGACGCGAGAATGTTTAATCGCTTTAGACACTAAATACGCAGCGCCGCCAACGGCCATCAGATATACCGCTTTGTGTTTTTTGATCGATTCAACTGTCGCAGGGCCGCGCTCAGCTTTACCTATCATGCCCATCAAGCCAGTTTTCTCTAACATTAAGTCAGTGAATTTATCCATACGAGTTGCTGTGGTTGGGCCCGCAGGGCCGACAACTTCAGTACCCACTGGATCAACTGGGCCAACGTAGTAAATAAACTTACCGGTAAAGTCCACGCCTTCTGGCAGACCTTCACCGCTTTCAATCAGGCTTTGAATGCGCTTATGGGCAGCATCGCGACCTGTGAGCATTTTACCGCTCAGCAGAATGGTTTCACCGCTCTGCCACTGCTCGATATCCGCTTGAGTGACAGTATCTAAGTTAACGCGGCGCACATCATCACCCACTTCACGGGTAATTTCTGGCCAATCGGCCAATGATGGCGGCGTTAATTCCGCAGGACCTGAACCGTCTAAATGGAAATGTACGTGGCGTGTGGCCGCGCAGTTCGGGATCATCACCACAGGCTTTGACGCCGCGTGGGTAGGCGCCGATTTGATTTTAACGTCTAATACTGTGGTTAAACCGCCAAGACCTTGTGCACCTATACCTAAGTTGTTCGCGCGCTCAAAAATGTCTAAACGCAGCTTTTCTTCGGTCGTTTGCGCGCCACGGGCCATCAACTCATGGATATCTACACTTTCCATCAGTGCTTCTTTGGCTAATACGGCCGCTTTTTCCGCCGTGCCGCCGATGCCTATACCCAGCATACCCGGTGGACACCAGCCCGCCCCCATAGTCGGTAGCGTTTTTTCTACCCATGCAGCGATATCGTCAGATGGGTTTAACATCACCATCTTAGCTTTGTTTTCACTGCCGCCGCCTTTGGCTGCAATCGCCACTTCGATGTGGTTGCCAGGCACCATGTCGATATGCACCACAGATGGGGTGTTATCTTTGGTATTTTTACGGCTGCCCGCAGGATCTGACACTATTGATGCGCGCAGTGGGTTATCAGGATTGGTATAGGCACGACGAACACCTTCGTCGACCATTTCCTGAATCGTCATATCGGTTTTGTCCCATTGGACACCCATACCCACTTTCACGAAAGTGGTCACAATCCCAGTGTCTTGACACAGAGGACGCTTACCTTCGGCCGACATACGCGAGTTAATTAAGATCTGGGCAATCGCATCCTTCGCCGCCGCACTTTGTTCACGCTCATAAGCTTGGCTCATGGCATCAACAAAATCCTTCGGGTGGTAATAAGAAATGTATTGCAAAGCATCCGCCACACTTTCAATAAAGTCGGCTTGTTTAATCACAGAAGTTTCAGACATTTTATGGTGAGATGACATAGTAGGAGCGCTCCAGCAGCCTTTGCGGCCTAACTTGTTTTTGTTTAATTCTTTCTGGGCCAATATGATACTCTTTCACATCTTTTTGGGCTACATCACATTTTGAATAGGGTTAATCGATGGCAATTAGGGCGTCAAAACAGCTTGCATCACGCCAACTTGACTGGACATTAAGTACCGCAGCACTGTTCGAACACTTTGCAAATGACACTTGGGCAATTCTGTTAGATTCGGCGAACGCGCCGCATCAAGACGCCAGATTCGACATCATTTGCGCCAATCCTATCGCAACGTTAGTGACTCAGGGCGAGCGTAGCTATATAAAGCTCATCGATACGAGCTTGAGCTTACCCGAGGCAATAGACCCAAACCGTGATCCCTTCGAGTTACTCAACACTTTATTAACCCATTGGTATTCAAAATCTTTTGATTGTGATTTGCCCTTTAGTGGTGGCGCAATGGGCAGTTTTAGCTACGATTTAGGCCGCAGAATTGAATCACTGCCGATAACGGCCAAGCAAGATATACAACTGCCAGAGATGAACATCGGCTTTTACGACTGGGCGTTAGTTTTTGATTACCAAGCCCAGTGTTGGTATTTATTGCACTATTTAGGTGAAGCGGCACTCGACATTGAGTTGAATAAAATTCAAGATAAAATCACTAAAAAGCCAAATTCCGCCGCATTCATGCTCACTAGCCCATGGGCAGCACAAATAGACAAAGCTCAATATACGGCCAAATTTGCAGCAGTTCAAGCCTATTTGCACAGCGGTGATTGCTATCAAATAAATTTAACCCAAAGATTCGAAGCCCATTATCAAGGCGATGAGTGGTCGGCCTATAGCCAACTGCGCAATGCCAATAAAGCGCCCTTCTCGGCCTTTATGCGTCTGCCGCAAAACACGATTTTGTCGATTTCACCCGAGCGCTTTATTCAGCTTCGCGGTGACGATATTCAAACCAAACCTATCAAAGGCACACTGCCGCGTCATACCGATCCCGCATTGGATGTGAAAGCCGCCAATACACTGGCAAACTCACCAAAGGATCGCGCCGAAAATGTCATGATTGTCGATTTACTGCGTAATGATATCGGCAAAGTGGCGGCAGCAGGCTCAGTACGTGTACCGCATCTATTTGAGATTGAAAGTTTTCCTGCGGTGCATCACTTAGTCAGTACGGTGACTGCCAAGCTTGATAGCCGATTCACGGCGAGTGATTTGCTGCGTGCAGCGTTTCCCGGCGGCTCAATTACCGGCGCACCGAAAATTCGCGCCATGGAAATTATTGAAGAGCTCGAACCTTCACGGCGCAGCCTTTATTGTGGATCTATGGGTTATATCAGCCAAGACGGTCAAATGGATACCAGTATCACCATTCGCACTATTGTGGCAGAACAGGGCAAACTCTATTGCTGGGCTGGCGGCGGCATAGTGGCGGATTCTGAAGTGGATGCCGAGTACCAAGAAACCTTTGATAAGGTCAGCCGTATTTTACCTTTGCTTGGCGCTGCGTCACAAAAGCCGTAAGCTTTAATACTAAACAGTCACGAGAACGTCGATGGATCAAGCGGAATTTAGACTCAGATTTAATCTGCACCCGTTAGCGCGGCAAGATCCGGCGGCCTTCCCTCACCTTGGACTGCGCAAAGCCGCGGTGTTGATCCCACTGCTGGAGATTAACGGTGAGCTGAATCTAATTTTAACCCAAAGACCTATGCATCTGCGCGCCCATCCGGGGCAGATCAGTTTCCCCGGCGGTAAAATTGAGCCCTATGATATTGATGCGATTGCGGCCGCGTTAAGGGAAGCAGAAGAGGAAATTGGACTATCAAGGCATAACGTCGACGTGGTGGGCACGTTTCCAGCCCATAATACCTTCACAGGGTTTGAAATCACTCCTGTGATAGGCATTATCAAGCAGGCATTTGATTTAAAACTCGATCCCGGTGAGGTAGCCGATTGCTTTACCGTGCCATTAAGCTTTTTTATTGAACCGAATAATCGCCACCAAAAACGCTTTTTACGCCAAGGGCGCTATTACAGCGTGCATTTTATTCCCTATCAACAACGGTTTATCTGGGGTGCGACTGCCGCGATTATCGACCATCTGTGCCGCCAATTAAGCATTCCTGCCGATATCCTCTGACTTCACTTGCCATTACTAAACCGCCACAAGCCAACAGGCTAGCTTAAACCACCAAATGGATATACAAACCGGCGACAATAGAGGTTAACAGCAACATGGGAATATTAAACCAATAACCCATACGACTGTGGTGGGCGACATAATAGTTAAACGCTAAACTGACCAAACTAATACCGCCACAAACCCAAATCAAATACTGCAATAATTGGGTTTCATGTGGATCCCAATGGACTCTAAATGTCGCACCACGGGTTAAATAATCGCCAACTTCGCGATCGGGTCTCGCGTCACCAAACACTAATAGCGCATAGACGGCAATTGCCCAGCCTAAAATGGATAAGGCCGCAAGGATAATTTGAAATATTCTAGTCTTGCTCATACCGCCTCCCGCCGTTTAACTCACTATATCGCTCAATATCGATATTATTAACCTCAGGATACCTTTTTCAGCTTGAGAAAAGCCACCAGCAAGGTAATATAAACCTCCAAAATTTTCATATAAAACGTTTCGTTGGAGAATTAAGCAACAATGAGCATTGCATCTGTCGCATCTGTATTTAAAGGTGAGCACGCCGTCGGTTCTAAAGTCACAGTGCGTGGCTGGGTCAGAACCCGTCGTGACTCTAAAGCCGGCATCTCTTTTTTAGCTGTTTACGACGGCTCTTGCTTTAATCCTATCCAAGGTGTCGTGCCCAATAGCTTAGATAATTACGACAACGAAGTGTTAAAGCTGACTGCGGGTTGTTCTGTTGTGATGACAGGCGACGTGGTGGAATCTCCTGGTGCAGGCCAAGCATTTGAGCTGCAAGTGACTGAACTTGAAGTCGCTGGCTGGGTTGATGATCCAGACACTTACCCAATGGCCGCTAAGCGTCATTCAATTGAACATTTACGCGAATTAGCGCACTTACGCCCACGTACTAACATTATTGGTGCCGTTGCTCGCGTACGTAACTGTCTATCCCAAGCGATTCACCGCTTCTACCACGAAGAAGGCTTTATTTGGGTATCGACCCCACTTATCACAGCATCAGATTGCGAAGGCGCCGGTGAGATGTTCCGCGTATCGACCTTAGATATGGAAAACCTGCCGCGTACTGAAGCAGGTAAAGTCGATTACGATAAAGATTTCTTCGGTAAAGAAGCTTTCCTGACCGTATCAGGTCAGTTGAATGCTGAAACCTACGCCTGTGCACTGTCAAAAGTGTATACCTTTGGCCCGACTTTCCGTGCTGAAAACTCAAACACTAGCCGCCACTTAGCGGAATTCTGGATGGTTGAGCCTGAAGTCGCCTTCGCTAACTTAAACGACATCGCAGGCCTTGCCGAAGCTATGTTGAAATACGCATTCAATGCCGTATTGACTGAGCGTATGGACGATTTAACCTTCTTCGCCCAACACGTTGATAAGACTGTGATCGACCGTCTGCAATCTTTCGTTTCAAGCGATTTTGCTCAAGTGGATTACACTGATGCGGTTGAAATTCTGCAAAACTGTGGCAGAACCTTCGAGTTCCCTGTGTCTTGGGGTATCGATTTATCTTCTGAGCATGAGCGTTACTTAGCCGAAGAACACTTCAAAGCCCCTGTGGTAGTGAAGAACTATCCAAAAGATATCAAGGCCTTCTACATGCGCTTAAACGATGACGGTAAAACCGTTGCCGCGATGGACGTGTTAGCCCCAGGTATTGGTGAGATCATCGGTGGCTCTCAACGTGAAGAGCGTTTAGACGTGCTAGATATGCGTCTAGACGAAATGGAACTGAACCAAGAAGATTACTGGTGGTACCGTGATATGCGCCGTTATGGCACAGTGCCACATGCAGGTTTTGGTCTAGGGTTTGAGCGTTTAGTGTCTTACGTGACAGGCGTAAACAACATTCGTGATGTTATTCCTTTCCCACGTGCACCGCGCACTGCGAACTTCTAATCTCCCTTAACTTGGGACTGCATAGCTAAGACATCTCTATTAAGCCTTAGCAAAACGAAAGGAGCTGAATATTCGGCTCCTTTTTTGTTCGTCCGTTTTAGTCACATCATGCGGCAAAAAACCATTAATCCGCCAGACTCAACGCCTGCGCAATATATTCCGCGACTCGCTTGGCAGCAATATCATCGATTGACACCAACTTAATATGACGACGAAATTTGCCACTGCCTTCAAGTACCTGATGTGGATCGCTAAGATTCGCGCCTAAGCTAAACTCCAATGAAACATGCTGTTTATAGGCAAACACACCACCAAAACTGGCTTTGGTGCTAAAGAGTATACCGCCGTACTTAACGGCTTCAGTAATGGCCCGCGACGATGTGGTAGCGGCGGTTTTGACCTCCTGCCTCACCCCCTGCACTATTTCAAACAGACTCGGGCTGATACATAAAATATCTTCTAACAGTTTTTCAAGTTGCGGCTGATCTTCCATCATGATCTCTTTACCTCTCATACAAGCAAGACTATCCCAGCGCGATTGTAGCGCGCTAATCGGACTGAATAACACCCTATTGAAGCATCCCCAAGAAATAGAATAGTGACGTGCAAATAAAAAGGCCAAGCGTGGAGTACGCTTGGCCTTTTGCTGGAGTTGTCCAACTTAGCAAGGCTAAGTCACACGGATTAACACTGTGCCCTAGATTAAAACCCCTTCACACCGGCCATATCAGGGAGATGATGAGCAATCCCCTTGTGGCAGTCGATACAGGTCTTTTCGCCGCTTGCCAGTGATGTTGAGTGCATCTGCGCCGCTCTGGGTGATTGGCGAGTAAAGTCCATGTAAGTGAAGTTATGGCAGTTACGACACTCGAGCGAATCATTGGCCTTTAACCTTGCCCACTCATGTTCTGCCAGTTCACGACGCTTATCTTCAAACTTCTCACGGGTATTAATCGTCCCAAAAACCTTACCCCACACTTCCTTAGATGCCTGCATCTTACGGGCAATTTTATCGGTCCAGTTATGCGGTACGTGGCAATCAGGACACGTCGCCCGCACGCCACTGCGGTTAGTGAAATGAATCGTCGTCTGTAGCTCTTGATAGACGTTATTTTCCATCTCATGGCAACCAATACAGAAAGCTTCTTGGTTGGTCACTTCTAGGGCAGTGTTAAACCCGCCCCAGAAAATCACCCCAGCCACAAAACCACCTAAGGTCAAAAAACCTAAACTGTAATGCACACTCGGACGATTGAGTACCTGCCAGATTTTTTTCAGTTTATCTAACATGCTAACTCCTAGTGTTTTTTCTGCTCAGTGTTGGCTTTGATCAGATGTTCCATATCCACAAAGTCGTTTTCGACCAGTAACTTGGCATCTAACTGCGGCACATGACACTGAGTGCAGAAATAGCGGCGCGGCGATAACTCGGCTAAGAAGTTATTGTCCCTGTCCATAAAATGCGTGACGCTGACCATAGGCGCTTGCGAATCCCCAATGCGGCTACGAGCATGGCAAGCCATACACTTGTTCACTTTAAGATCAAGCTGATAGCCGTCGATCTTGTGTGGGATCACCGGTGGTTGCATGGGATAGCTGCGCACTTCCTTCACATCGGTATTACGCACACTTTGCATCGCAGGTGGCGTAGGCTCGACATTGATAGGCGCTTGGCGCAGGGTATCAATTTTATCTTCGGGTATACTGGCGGCAGACACACTTGTCATGATGAATGAGCCAAATACCAATAAACCGATCGCTGAGACTAATTTTAGGGTTTTCATCGTGTTCTCCTTAAACCTTGACGATCTTCACCGCACACTTTTTAAAGTCAGTTTGTTTTGACAAGGGATCTGTCGCATCTAAAGTGACTTTATTAATGAGCTGGCTAGCATCAAACCAAGGCACGAACACTAAACCCACGGGCGGTTTATTGCGGCCACGGGTTTCGACTCGGGTCTTAATTTCACCGCGACGGGACACCACGCGAATTTCATCGCCACGGCGCAGACCGCGTTTCTTCGCATCTTCGGGGTGCATAAAACATACGGCATCGGGGAAAGCACGATATAACTCAGGCACACGTTGGGTCATAGAACCCGAATGCCAGTGTTCCAACACTCGACCCGTCGACAACCAGATATCATATTCTTCATCGGGCGCTTCTGCGGCAGGTTCATAGGGCAGCGCGAAAATCACCGCACGACCATCGGGATGACCGTAAAACTCAAAGCCCTTACCCGCCTTAACATAAGGATCTGTGCCTTCACGGAAGCGCCACTTAGTTTCTTTACCATCGACCACAGGCCAACGTAGACCATGAGCCTCATGGTAAACATCAAATGGGGCGAGATCGTGGCCATGGCCGCGGCCAAAGGTCGCATATTCCTCGAATAAGCCTTTTTGGACATAGAAGCCAAAATGTTTAGCCTCATCGTTCAAATACTTAGGATCGGCATCCGCAAGCGGAAACTTATCGACATGGCCATTTTGATATAGGACTTCGAAAAGCGTTTTGCCTTTGAACTCTGGATTGGCGGCTAATACGTCCTTTGGCCACACTTCATCTGTGGTGAAACGTTTTGCAAATTCCATCAACTGCCACAGATCCGAATGGGACTCACCCGGTGCCTGTACCATTTGATGCCAGAACTGAGTGCGACGCTCGGCGTTACCGTAGGCGCCCTCTTTTTCCACCCACATAGCAGTGGGCAAAATCAAATCGGCAGCTTGAGTCGTCACCGTCGGATAGGCATCGGACACCACGATAAAGTTGGCAGGGTTACGGTAACCCGGTAAACCTTCTTCATTGATGTTTGGGCCCGCCTGCATATTGTTGTTCACTTGCACCCAGTAACAATTCAAGTCGCCATCTTTTAGACGACGGTTTTGCTCAACGGCGTGATAACCGGGTTTAGGTGGAATAATGCCGCTTGGGATCTTCCAAATGTCTTCGGCATGCTTTCTGTGTTCAGGATTGGTCACGACCATATCGGCGGGTAAGCGATGGGAAAACGTCCCTACTTCACGGGCCGTGCCACAGGCTGATGGTTGACCCGTCAAAGAGAATGGACTGTTACCTGGGGTTGAAATTTTACCCATCAAGAGATGAATGTTATAAATCAGGTTGTTACACCACACACCTCGGGTATGTTGGTTAAAACCCATGGTCCAAAATGAGGTCACTTTGATATCGGGATCGGCATACAGCTTGGCCAGCGCAATCAGTTTATCCTCGGGCACGCCCGACAACTTACTGACTTTTTCGACGCTATAATCCGCCACGAAGGCTTTAAAGGTCTCAAAATCAATTGGGGTTGAATCCCCCGCCGTTTTAACATTTTTCGCTTTTTTCTCAAGGGGATGTGTCGGACGTAAACCATAACCAATATCTGTTGTGCCCTGACGGAAGTTAACGTGTTTCTTCACGAAGTCCCAGTTCACTTTATCATTCTGAATGATGTAGTTAGCTATGTAGTTCAAAATGGCTAAATCGGTTTGCGGGGTGAACACGATCGGCAAGTCGGCCAAATCGAAGGATCTGTGTTCAAAAGTCGACAACACGGCCACTTTTACATGGCTGGCACTGAGACGTCTGTCTGTCACTCGACTCCAGAGGATCGGGTGCATCTCCGCCATATTCGAGCCCCAAAGGACAAAGGCATCGGCGGCTTCCATATCGTCATAGCAACCCATAGGTTCGTCGATACCGAAGGTGCGCATAAACCCGACCACAGCTGACGCCATACAGTGACGCGCATTCGGATCGATATTATTCGAGCCAAAACCCGCTTTCATCAGCTTAACGGCAGCATAACCTTCCCACACTGTCCATTGGCCCGAGCCAAACATGCCCACAGCGGTTGGGCCCTTGGCTTTAATGGTCTCTTTCCATTTTTGCGCCATGATGTCAAAGGCACTGTCCCAACTGATGGGCGAAAACTCACCGTGCTTGTCGTATTTGCCATCTGTCATCCGCAGCATAGGCGTGGTTAAGCGATCGCTGCCATACATGATTTTCGACAGGAAATAGCCCTTGATACAGTTGAGCCCACGGTTCACTTCACTGTTGGCATCGCCATGGGTGGCAACCACTTTGCCGTCGCGAGTTGCGACAATCACGGAGCAGCCCGTGCCGCAAAAACGGCAAGGGGCTTTATTCCACTCTAATTTGGTTTGTTCTGAGCTGGTAATTAAGTTGCTTGCGCCAGCGGGCAAGGCTAAACCAGCGGCGCCTGCCGCGGCAATCACCGCATTGGCCTTAATAAAGTCACGTCTGTTCATATTCATTCTTCACCCTCTTCGAGCACTTCACTCTGGTGGTAAACCATAGTGGCTGATAACACGCCCGGAATGGCATTGATCGCTTCGATACTGTCCATCAAGGCGCGTTGCGTCTCGCCTTCGATCACGACGACCAATTTCACTTCGTTGTTGACGGAAAGTTCGGCATTTTCAATGGTCATTATCTGTTGTCTAACATCTGCCATTTTCTGCGGTAAGACCTGCACCACTAAACTGGTGATATGGAGTTCTTTGCTCATCCGACATTCCACTCTTATTTTTAACTATTTGATGATGTTACGTTTAACCAGCGCCCGGTGGACCCGTCAAAATTTGGCTGAACCAAATAGCAAAGCCCAGACCACTGACCAGTAGTACGGACAATAACGGTGCGAGAAACACGGTTAAAAAGATAAAGATTTTCAGTTCTAAGGATTTTTCTTCTGCGGTGCTAGCACTCATGCATCCTCCAAGAGGTGTGTTCCTGCCACTTTGAATGCGCTGCAAAAAATCGCCAGCGGCAGGTTTAATGTATATCTATTGCATCTTTGGATCACGAAGCGATCATACCTTTTAGTTGTTAACAAAATGTATACCTCCAAATTGGTAAAGCGGATGATGCTTGATCCAGATCATCAATTTGATGTGAGTATTCGTCAGATCTCAGTTTTTAAACGTTTTTTGCAATTACAAGTTAGATGATTGAATTGATTTTATGATTAATAAGCGACTGAAATAGATAAATCACTGCAAGAAAACAACAGAAAAACCGCCAAAAAAACCTGAGTATTCATAAAGGAGTAGGCAATAGAAAGGTGTTAAAACATGCGAGATAACGACTTGATCCCAAAAGAAAGATATTCGGCATAAAAGCATCGCTGCCACCCAGAAAAAGCGCTCATTTCATGGCGCATCACTGGAGGTATATCGCGTGAGCAGAGTAAGCATAGGGAAAATAAAAAACCGAGAAAATAGTTAGTTTTCTCGGTTTATTTAGTCATTTTTTGATCGCGTTATTGTTACATTAATCGGACAAAGGCGCTCAGTTCAACCTTTACATCAGTCCATTAAACCTGTTGGATATGATTCAAAATGCGTTTTTCCGATATCGGATAAGCCGTGCCTAACACCTGCGCAAAACAGGAAACACGATACTCTTCAATCATCCAGCGCGCTTCAATTAACGCGGGCGGTGTCGGCTGCGATCGTGGCACTTTCGCCAATTGTGCATTCAATGCTTCCTGCACCTTGTTAATGCTCTGCATATGCAAACGGTCACGAGTCGGATCGACAGGCAACTTCTCGACACGGATTTCAATCGCTTTTAAGTAACGCGCCACATCGACTAAACGATTCCAACCGCAGGATTCAACAAACCCTTTAAAAACTAATTTGTCTAATTGGCTTTGAATATCACTCATAGCAAAAGCGATATCTAAGCTAATTTTGCCCTTGAGACGCTTTTTAATGCTCTGGTATAAGGTCAAAATCTGCTCAACCTTCAGGGCAATTTGCTCTGCGGTCGGGTTGAGTTCTTGGCGAACCCAGTCCTTTGCCTGCTCAAATTGGGTTTGATTACGCACATCGAGGGCTTTTTCATCCAACAATTGCTGCACAGCGGCGGCAATAATGTCATCAATCAAGATTTGCACTTGACCGAAGGGATTGAAATACATCGCCAATTTCGCCTTATTCGGCAAAGCTTGCTGTAAGTGTTTCACCGGTGATGGAATGTTTAGCAGCAATAAGCGTCGCAGACCTTGGCGATGGGCATCTAAGGCTTCAAATTCGTCATCAAATAATTTGATCGCAACACTGTCTTTTTTATCGATCAGCGCCGGAAACGCCCGCACTTGATAATTGCCTTTTTGCTGCTGATATTGCTTGGGTAAATCGCCGAAGGACCACTCAGTTAACGCTTCTTGCTCTATACCTTTATCCGCCACCTGACGAATGGCTTTCGCCACCACGCCCTGCAACTCGGCTTTTAAGGTATCGAGCACCCGACCTTCGGCGACTAAGTTGTGTTTATCGTCTTCGATTTTAAAGTTCATCTGCAAATGCGCGGGCAGTTGCGTTAAATCAAAATCTTCCGGCGATATACGCGTGCCACTCATGCGCAATAATTGCTTGCACATGGCCTCAAGCAAACTGGCACTAAAAGGCACCATGGCCTGCACACAAGCGCGGGCATAGTCAGGCGCGGGCACAAAGTTACGTCGTAAACTCTTAGGCAAAGATTTGATCAGAGCGATGCACTTTTCTTCCCTTAGCCCTGCCACTAGCCAATCAAAATCGCTATCGTCGATTTGATTAAGCAGCGCCACCGGAATGTGAACCGACACGCCGTCATCCGCCGCCGCGGGTTCAAAGTGATAACTTAGCTGTAGGCGCAAATTGCCCTTGTGCCACGTATCGGGGAAATCCAAGGTCGAGATATGGTCGGCATTGCGCTGCATTAACAGTGCTTTGCTGAAATCGAGTAAATCCGGTTGCTCGCGCTTGGCCTTCTTCCACCAGCCAAAAAACAGCTGCGCGTTGTAAATCCCTTCAGGGATCCGCGGCTCGTAAAAATCCACTAACACTTGCTCGTCCACCAAAATATCGCGGCGACGGGATTTATGTTCGAGTGATTCAATGTCTTCGAGCAGCTTTTGGTTAGCGACAAAAAACGCTTCTTGGGTCTGTAACTGCCCTTCTGCCAAAGCGCTGCGGATAAAAATCTCACGCGCTTCAACAGGATCGATGGGGCCGTATTGCACTTTACGACGGTGCACAACCGTCAAACCGTAGAGCACTTGATTCTCAAGGGCGATAACGCTGCCAGGTTTTGCCTCAAAATGGGGCTCCACATAGCTTTTCTTGATCAAATGCGCCGCTAAGGGCTCTAGCCATTCGGGTTCGATTTTGGCGCAGCAGCGAGCAAATAAGCGTGAGGTTTCGGTAAGCTCAGCGGCCATGATCCACTTAGGGCCTTTTTTGGCCAGTGGCGAACCAGGGAATACAAAAAACTTACGATTACGGGCACCTAAGTACTCGTTATTGTTATCTTTAAAACCCACATGGCTCAATAAGCCCGATAAGAGCGCGCGGTGCAAGCTGTCGTAATTGGCTGGTGTATCGTTTAAGCGCCACTTTAAATCGTGCACGGCTTGCTTAAGCTGGGCGTATAAATCCTGCCACTCGCGCACGCGCAAATAGGCTAAATATTCATCGCGGCACTTTTTACGAAACTGACTAGCAGATAACTCTTTTTGTTGATCTTTTAAGTGCTGCCACAGGTTTATCCAACTGACGAAATCGGAACTGGGATCGGCAAAACGGCGATGGGCTTCATCACTGGCTTGCTTCTTCTCCATCGGACGCTCGCGGGGATCTTGAATCGACAAGCCCGCGGCAATCACTAGCACTTCGTTTAAACAACCTAACTGCTGACTCTCGACCACCATACGCGCCAAACGCGGATCCACAGGAATTTGCGCCAAGTTGCGCCCAAGTGGCGTCAGCACTAGCTTGCCGTGTTTGCTCTCAACCGCTTGTAATTCTTCGAGCAACAGGAAACCATCGCGGATATGGCGTGGATCGGGTGGCTCGATAAAGGGGAAACCGGCGATATCACCTAGGCCGATGGCCAGCATTTGCAAAATGACCGAAGCCAAGTTAGTGCGCAAGATTTCAGGATCGGTAAAGGCCGGACGATTATTAAAATCCGCCTCATCGTACAAACGAATACAGATACCCGGCCCTACACGTCCACAACGGCCTTGACGCTGATTGGCGCTCGCCTGCGAGATAGGTTCAATCGGTAAGCGTTGCACCTTAGTCCGATAGCTATAGCGGCTGATACGCGCCGTACCTGGGTCGATAACGTAGCGAATGCCCGGCACAGTCAGCGAGGTTTCCGCCACGTTGGTCGCTAATACAATCCGCCGACCTCTGTGACTACTGAAGACTTTAGACTGCTCACCGTAAGATAAACGCGCGTACAGCGGCAAAATTTCGGTATCGCGGTAATTACGCCGACTTAATTGTTCGGCCGTATCGCGAATTTCCCGCTCGCCGTTCATAAAGATCAGAATGTCACCCAGCCCTTCGGCCACCAGCTCATCGACGGCGGCAAAAATGCCTTCGATTTGATCTAAATCGGCATCGCTATCTTGCACTAAGGGTCGGTAACGGGTTTCGACCGGAAAGGTACGGCCCGACACTTCGATAATAGGCGCATTATTAAAATGCTTAGAAAAACGCTCAACGTCTATGGTCGCCGACGTGATAATAACTTTGAGATCGGGGCGTCTTTTGAGAATTTGTTTGAGGTAGCCCAGAATAAAATCGATGTTGAGGCTGCGCTCGTGGGCCTCATCTATGATGATGGTATCGTATTGATCGAGATTGCGATCGGAGGTTAATTCCGCCAGTAAAATACCGTCGGTCATCAACTTGATATAAGAGTCACTCTTAAGCGCATCGGCAAAACGCACTTTAAAGCCAACCACTTCACCGAGCGGACTTTGTAATTCTTCGGCGACTCGGCTCGCCACACTGCGGGCTGCTAAACGTCGTGGCTGGGTGTGGCCTATCATGCCACGGCAACCTAGGCCTAATTCCAAACATATTTTAGGTAACTGGGTCGTTTTACCCGAGCCCGTTTCACCAGCGATGATCACCACTTGATTGCCCGCAATCGCGCGTGCAATATCATCGCGCATCAAGGAAACGGGCAGGTTTTCAGGATAGTGGATTTTAGGCCGAGCGTTACGGCGCTGCTCAACCTTCTCAAACGCCGCCTGCGCTTGCTCGCTCAGCTGAGCTAAGACTTGGGTCTTTTTATCTGAGTCGGCTTCTTTATTGAGCTTAAATAAACGACGACGGATCCGCGACGCGTCGCTCTGATAACAAAGATTAAGAAAGGCGTTCGATAGCGGATGTTTGTCTGAGTTCAAATCCAAATTCCATTGCTAGCATCAAAAACGGCGATCCTAGCAAGGAAAGTGGCGTAATGGTATTGCTAATTTACTCTGCACTCAGTATATGGCGTGTCAGTTTCGCACTGGCTCGACTTAGATTAAACCGGTGACAGATAACATTGTTGCATATAGATATTCATGGCTTTGAGCACATTGGTGCGATTAATCGTGCCAATTACTTTGCCATGTTCAACCACTGGATACACTTTAGGTTTAGGCCCTAGCATTTGTTCGGCGAGCTGCAAAATACTGTCATCTGGCCCAACGAACAGCACTTCAGTTCGCATGCAATCCTTCACCACTGAGGTCATATCACAGTGATAGCTACTTTTGATCATCACAGCCAAACAATCCTGCTGGGATAAAAAGCCCACCAAATCGCCCGCATCATCAACCACTGCTGCGCCCATTTTATTATTATCTAACAGCTTTTCGACCGCAGTCGCGAGCGACATATTAGCGCGCAGCAACACGGGCTGGCGATCCATATGGTCGCGGATTTTAATTAAGTCCATAGTCTTTCCCTCGAATTAACCCTACGTTTGTAGTCTAGTCAAAATATCGGCAAGAATGTGCGATTTATATCGATTGGGCTTATCTAGTGCATAATACCAATCACATTAAATATCTAATCAGTTCAGAGCCTCACAGGCATCTCAATCCAAGGCGCATTGACGCAGAAATGGTTATTCCCTTTTAAGTCTATGCAACACGGGAGTGGGATGCCTGTGTGGCTCCCGAAGGGCGGGTTTCAACGCGCTTTATACTGCGTTTAAGGCTGTCGACAGAGCACCACTATGCCTTCATGCCTTCGCCTTGTCTAAAGCGCGTTGAACTCCCGCTGAATGAACAGATATTTAATACGATTGGTATAATCCAATGTCAACAAGAGCTAACAGGACAAAAATAGCGTCAACAAAGGCTGCCAGAAATAGCGACTTAGAGTTAACTGAAGCGAACACTACAAACTGAAATCAGGCAAGTATCCGATTGAGCTTCAATGGCGGCAGATAATACCATCAGTCTTCGGTGATCATGTTACTTGTCATTCCAACGCGTTTTAATTCGCTATTGATACAAGCTATAAGTCGATATAAAAGCGATAACCCACACCGGGCTCAGTCCGCACATACTGAGGTTCACTCGGGGAGTCGCCTAATTTTTGCCTTAAGTGACTGACCACAATTCGTAGATAATGTGTGTCTTCTGTATGAGCGGGCCCCCAAATTTCTTTGAGCAACTGAGTCTGAGTGACAACGCAGTTAGGTGACGACGCCAATTTAGACAATACTGCGTATTCCTTGGGTGTAAGTTCGACAATTTGATGATCAACTTTAACCAGCCTGCGACTTAAATCAATCTGCAACTTGCCATCATCTAATATGGGTAATTTTTCAGGTTTGATATGGTCCCTTAAAATCGCCCGCACCCTTGCCAGTAACTCTTCCACACTAAAGGGTTTGGTCACATAATCCTGCGCGCCTGCATCTAATGCTGCGACTTTTTCTTTATCTTGATTGCGAACCGACAATACAATCACAGCAACATCGGACCATCCCCGTAACTCCTGTAGCACTTGATGACCTTCCATATCCGGCAAGCCTAAATCCAAAATAACTAATTCAGGTTGCTGTCGAGCGACAGCTGCGAGCCCTTGCTGACCATTTTCAGCTTCGGTAACGTCATAGCCCTCACTGGTGAGTGCAATCCGCAGCATGCGGCGTATTTGGGTCTCATCATCGATAACCACGATTTTTATTGCCACGTCTCTAGTCCATTCTGTGGTTTATTAAGGATATTTTGGCTAAAAATGATTAGCCAGGAACGGGATAGTCTAACGGCAATTCAACTTCAAAACGAGTGCCTTGCCCCTGTAGGCAATCGGTAACGCGAACACTACCGCCGTGTGCAGCTATCATGCCTTTACAAATAGCCAGCCCCATACCTGTATTCTGTTTTTTCTGATCGCCATCGGCAACCACATAAAACATATCGAAAATTTGATCCCTATGACTTGCAGGGATCCCCGGCCCTCTGTCTTCTATTGCAATACAACAGCGATGATTTGAGATGGATAATTCAATACTAATAGGCTCTTCTGGTGGTGAAAATCGAACAGCATTTTCAAGAATGTTAAATAGTCCTTGTTCGATCAGCGCCGCATGCACAAAGAGGAGTGGGGGTTCTTTTTCTCTGTGATATTCAACGATTGCATTAGGGAAATAGCGTTTAAGCCTGCCAAGTACGCTGCCAATAATGTCATCTGCCGAAACCCAATCACGCTCTATGCTCAAAGTGCCATGACCCAGGCGTGTCATATCGAGTAGATTTTGGATATAGCTGTCCAAGCGACGGCTTTCTTGCAAAATAGTATCAAGTAGCTCGTTACGGTCGGCCTCTAGCAATTGTTTGTTCAATAGTTTTAAGCTCTCCGCCGCCCCCATCATGGCTGAGAGTGGTGATTTTAGATCGTGAGACACTGACGATAATAATGCGGAACGTAACTGCTCAATTTCTGTTTTCACCCGTGCTGATTCAAGATCTGACACTAACTGAATACGCCGCCATGTATTAGCGCCTTGCTGTAACATGGCCAGAATAAGCTCTCTATCAAACGGACTGAGTTCGTTGACTGTGGGTTGCCAATCTAAAATCGCCGCGCCAATTGTCGTACCTTCAAGTTCAATGGGGAACACACTCACACCCGATGCGCTCAAGGTATCGCTCAAACGCCCCGCAGCTTGCCCATGGCGCAAGGTCCAATCGATTGCGGCTAAATCAAGGTCGTTAAATGGCGTATTCAGCAGCGGTAAATAGGATCGCTGACCGTCTTTACGCTGCAAAACAATATAACAATCGGCATTCACTGAACCAGCAATCTTGCGCCCTATCGTTTGCCAAAGGGCTTTTTCATCATCGGCGACCGATAATTCTTGGGCAACATCTTTTAAGGTTTCAGCATAACGATTTGACTCACGCAGTAAAATAAACTGATTTCGGATCCGAGATGCCGCAGGGCCACTGATAAGCCCTATACACATCAAAAAGATTAAAGTGGCAATATCATCCTGACTATTTACATTCATAGTAAATTTGGGATCAGTAAGAAAAAAATTAAAGCTGAAAAAAGACCACACCGCAGTTGCCATGGCAGGCCTAGCGCCATAGGTTAAACCAATGCTGACAATCAAGAAAACATATAACAACACCAGATTGCCATTACTGAGCCAAGTATCTAAAAATGCCACCAGCGGAAAAATAACCACCACGCCAATCAACCCAAGAATATGGCCTCGAAGATCACCAAAACTGGCTTTAGGCGTAATGGGATCTCGTACTTGCATTTGGTTTTCGGGTGCGTGATAGACACTCACCTCAACAGGTAAACCAGACTCAATCAAGCGCTGATACAGCCTTTTACGCCACCAAGGATAGGTGCGTTTCACACCCGCGCCGACTAATACTGTGTTAATTCGATGCAGGGCTATGTAAGGTAAAATGGCCTGATAACTGCTTGTGTCGCGTAATACTTCAGTCTGCGCGCCAAGTTCCTTCGCTAAGGCAAAGGCCTCATTTAGCCTTTTCCGCTGATAAAGGCCCAGCGCTTTGCCGGTATCGACCCAAAGCACTAACCAAGGAATTTGCCGCCGCTCGGCAATCTGCCGACCTATACGGATCAAATACTGATGATCACTGCTGTTACTCACTAAAACCAACAATCTGTCTTTGAGAACAAAATCTGTTCCCTGTGCTTTGGCATCGAGTTCACAAATCAGTTTTGCATCGACTCGCTCTATGACTTTTTTCATTGCTAATTCGCGCAGTGCAGTCAAATTCGAGACCGAAAAAAAAGCATCTAAAGCCGAGCGAGCATACTCTGGCAGATAAACTTTGCCTTGCTGTAAGCGTTCGATGAGTGTTGATGGCGGTAAATCGACAAATATAATTTCATGGGCTTCATCAAGGAAGCGATCGGGGACGGTTTCCCGTACCCGCACTTGAGTAATTTGCAAAACCAGATCATTCAAACTGACCAAATGTTGGATATTGACTGTGGTATAGACATCAATGCCCGCAGCCAATAATTCTGCGACGTCTTGATAGCGCCGTTTATGACGACTACCGGGGACATTCGTGTGGGCCAACTCATCGACTAAGATAAGCTTAGGCCGACGAAGCAGCGCCGCATCCAGATCGAATTCCGTTAAACGATTATGATGATAATCAATGGGTTTACGTGCCAATACCTCAAAACCCGCTACCATGGCCTCGGTATCGGCACGCCCATGGGTTTCCACCAGTCCAACCAGCAAATCGATACCTTGCTGGGCCATTTCCCTTGCCGCACTTAGCATTGCATAGGTCTTGCCCACGCCTGGTGCCGCCCCAAGAAAAACCGTCAGTTTACCTTTATCATTTTGCTGTATCTGACTTAAGAGCGCATTGGCTTGCTGTGTTTGACTGATTGGTACCACGATTAGAAACTCCTTGAAAGACTCACTATCCAGCGCGCATCACACAGGGACTGGCACTGACTCTGCGATAAATCCGTATCGACATAACCGACACTCAACACATCCTGCTCAGTCATATTGAGGTTCAGCCCAACTCGCCAATCTAAATAGTGGCTATTGCTTGCGGCCATAGAACCTAAAAACAGTGCCATATCTTGCTGAGAAGCAAAAAAATTGCTCCCAAGATGCAGTACTAGACTTACATTAGAGAACAGTTGCGGCTCATAACTCGCATAAACATACTGAAAATCGTCCACATTCTCGCCAAAATAATCAGGAGAATAAACCAGCCCTAACTTAGCATCGGCGTAGCTTACCACAGCATAAATTTCGTTATAACTCAGGTCGGTATCGTCCTGAGAGTATTGGTAACGTATCACGCCTAGGTCCGTTGTTAAGCCATTATCCCAATCTTTAGCCCAGCCAGCGGACAAGTCGAGTTCTAAACTTCCATCCCCAAATTCGATGTTACTGCCCCAAAGCGAGCCATACCAGCCAGAATCATGGCTTAGGGTATACCCTGCTTGAACTGCAGGTCCTTCATCAGTTTGAGAAATACCGCGAAACGCATAATCACTGATGAGCATCACACTCCCTTGGCTCTGCCAAGAGGCATTGCCCCCATGAGTCTCAGTGCTGGCAAGCGCGCCCATAGAGAGTGAAGATAATGCCATCATCACACCCGCACAGAGGCGTGAACAAGGAGCAGACTTAATCGGTAACATAAAAATTTATCCTTAAATTCAGTAGAATATTGTTTTATTGAGCGTGTTTAGCAATCTGGTCGAGAGCGAGGTTGAGCTTGAGCACATTGACGCGCGCTTGCCCAAAAATGCCCCACTGCGGTGGTTCGATAAATTGCGCCACTAAGGTCAACACTTGTGGTTCGGCTAACTGTCGAGCCTGAGCCACGCGCGCGACTTGCAGTTTGGCTGCTGCGGGTGAAATATGAGGATCCAGTCCCGCCCCCGATGTGGCGAGTAAATCCACTGGAATATCAGCGGCCTGAACAGATTCTCTGGCTTGGATTTCTTGGCTTGTTGCCATCACACGTTCACGTAACGCCGGGTTACTCGGCGCAAGATTACTACCACCTGTCGCCATAGGATCGTAACCGACAGCGCTCGGCCGACTAAAAAAATAGGCCGGATTAACAAAGGGCTGAGCGATGAACTCAGACCCCATAGCGACATTATCCCTGTGGATCACACTGCCCTTAGCTTGTACGGGAAATAAAGCGCCACCGAGCTGAGTCACAGTGCCGGTATAGACAACGCCACACACAAATAACAGGGCGAGACTGGCTCTCAATCCCATAACGGCATGCTGGGTTTTAGTGGTATATACGATTGAATTCATTACTGTCTCCTAGAGCATAAGTGCAATGATTGAGTCGAGTGCTTTAATGCCGACAAAGGGTAAAATCACCCCACCTAAGCCATAAATCAGCATGTTATTTCGCAGTAATTTTTCGGCACTTATGGGTCTGAGCTTGATGCCTTTTAATGCCAATGGAATTAAGGCGGGAATGATAAGAGCGTTAAATACGAGTGCTGCGAGTACGGCTGAGGTTGGGCTGTGAAGCTGCATCAGATCCAGTGCACCAATCGCAGGCAAAGCCCCCGCAAATACCGCTGGAATAATGGCAAAATATTTAGCCACATCATTAGAGAGGGAAAATGTAGTCAAGGCGCCGCGGGTGATCAGCAATTGTTTTCCGACTTCAACGATAGCCAGTAATTTAGTGGGATCTGAATCCAAGTCCACCATATTGCCAGCTTCTTTAGCGGCTTGGGTACCTGAGTTCATCGCAAGACCTACATCGGCCTGCGCTAATGCCGGCGCATCGTTAGTACCATCCCCCACCATAGCCACTAATCGACCTTTGGCCTGCTCTGCGCGAATAAGGGCAAGTTTATCCTCAGGTTTAGCTTCAGCGACAAAATCATCAACCCCAGCTTCGGCGGCAATCACGCCAGCCGTTAGCGGATTATCCCCTGTCACCATGATGGTCCGTACACCGAGCGCTCTTAAACGGGCAAACCGCTCCGCAACGCCTGGCTTAATCACGTCACTTAAGGCTATAACCCCTAAAATGTGCGTGCCACTGGCGACGACTAAGGGAGTCCCCCCCTGCAAAGCCACTTTGCGGATAAGCGCGTTAACAGATTCAGGCCAGTGAATTTGATGCTGCTGCGCCCAAAACTGCATCGCATCGCCAGCGCCTTTAATGCCTTGAATACCATCGGTTAAAATCACCCCAGAAACCCGAGTCTCCGGCGTAAATGGGATAAAAGTTGCATCCGTAGGTTTGACGGGCAATACCGCGCCCAAATCTATGGCCAATTTGAGTACAGATTTCCCTTCAGGGGTGGGGTCATCGAGGGAAGAAAGCACCGCCGCATCACGCAACATCTCAGCTGCAATGCCTTTCACGGGTAAAAATGCGGTCGCTTGACGATCACCGAAAGTGATAGTGCCAGTTTTATCCAGCAGTAACGTATCGATATCCCCCGCAACTTCCACGGCTTTACCCGATTTAGCGACCACATTGGCGGCTAAGGCGCGGTTCATGCCTGCAATACCAATAGCGGGTAACAAGCCACCAATTGTCGTTGGGATTAAACACACTAACAGCGCAATTAACATAGTGTAATCAAGGCTTGCACCGACGAAACCCGCCATGGGTGGCAAAGTCACCACCACGATCAGGAAAACCGCAGTCAATGATGCAAGTAGCACAGTCAACGCCGTTTCGTTCGGTGTTTTCTGACGCTTCGCCCCTTCGACCAGCCCAATCATGCGATCTAAGAAGCTATTCCCAGGATCGTTAGCAACCAGCACAGTAATTTCACCCGTAAGTACCTTAGTGCCGCCAATCACACCGGAATGATCTGTGCCCGCTTCACGCAGCACAGCCGCAGATTCACCGGTAATCGCCGATTCATTGATAGTGGCTATCCCTTCGATGATTTCACCATCGGCAGGAATATAATCACCCTGTAAAACCTTCACCTTATCGCCTTTGACAAGCAAAGTTGCGGATACTGATTCCAACTCACCGTGGCGTATGCGCCGAGCCTGCAAGGCCTCTTTCGCCGACTTTAAGCTAGCAGCTTGTCCGCGCCCCCTTGCCTCTGCCACGGATTCCGCAAAGTTAGAAAACCACACGGTAAGCAAAAGAATAAGGGTCGTGGCTAGCTCAAAACCAACAGTCTCGCCATTGAAGAACTTTTGTCCTGTGATCAAAGCGGCAAGTAAAGCGCCGACCATCACTACGAACATCACAGGGTTACCAGCCATACTCACTAAGGACATTTTCTTTACAGCACCAAAGGCAGCTTGCTTCACGCCGGCGCTATCTAATATTTGAGCAGGTTTATGCATGACTATTTCTCCAGACTCATAGTGGCAAGTTCTAAAGCTTCGCCAATAGGCCCTAATACCGCCGCAGGTAAGAAAGACAGGAAGTTAATGATTAAAATCACAGCAATAAGGGTGAAACAAAAGGTGGGACTCTCGAGCTTCAAGCTCGCGTTACTGTCGGGGCTCACTCTTTTACTCGACATCATCCCCGCAATCGCCAGCGGTAAAAACAGTGGCAAGTATCGACCAAGCAGTAAGGCGATAACGCAGCTGATATTCCACCAAGGCGTGTTATCACCTAAGCCTTCAAAACCCGAACCGTTATTAGCAAAAGCGGAGGTATATTCATAAAAGACTTGCGAAATCCCATGAAAGCCGGGGTTGCTGTTGCCCGTAATACTCGGGATAGCCACAGTGATCGCCGTCAAACCTAAGACGCACAAGGTAGGTAAAACTAATAGACTTCCCAAAAGAGTGATTTCACGGGTTTCGAGCTTACGACCAAATATCTCTGGCGTACGGCCAATCATCAATCCCGATAAGAACACAGCAATCCACACATAAACGATAAAGTTAACAAAACCGCAGCCAATACCGCCCCATATCGCATTGAGTAACATGCCTGATCGCGTCATCAATCCCCCTATTGGATTGAAGGAATCGTGCATGGCATTGACCGAACCGTTAGAGGTTTGTGTGGTAAAAGAAGCCCATAGCGCCGATAGCTCAGGTCCAAAACGAACTTCTTTACCTTCCATATTAGGCCCTTGGGCGCTTAACCCCGCAAAGGCAGCGTTGGGTTGCAACTCGCTGTACACAGTTGCCCCAAGAAAACTGACGCTCAATAGACCCATAGCCACCAAAGCCATCAAGGTAAATTTTTTGCGTCTTAGCATTCCGCCAGCCATAAAGACGACGGCCATAGGGATCAGCACTAAGGCAATGGTCTCGATTGCATTACTGACTGGCGTTGGGTTTTCTAGCGGGTTACTGCTGTTGGGGCCATACCAGCCTCCGCCATTAGTACCTAACTGCTTAATGGCCACCATAGATGCTACGGGGCCGATCGGAACGACCTGCTCAGAGATAGGTGATGCAGAATCTAAGGTGTTCACTTTTTGCGCACCGTCAAAACTACTCGGTACGCCTTGCCAAGTCAGTAACAGCGCAACAATAGCGGCTAATGGCAGCATAAGTCTGAGTACACCGCGCACTAGGTCAACATAATAGTTACCCAGATTTCGAGCCTCGCCCTCTTTGGCGCTGTCATTATTCAACCCGCCTAACATTCCCCGCAAAATCGCCACACAAACCGCCAGCGCCATGGCTGGAGTGACAAATTGCAGCGTGACAATGACAAATCCTTGGGATAAATAACTGAGCTGAGCCTGCCCGGAATAGTGCTGTTGATTGGTATTGGTGAGGAATGACACCGCAGTGTGTAAAGCCAGATCCCAAGATAATGGTCCTATGCCATCGGGGTTAAGCGGTAACACATGTTGGAATTTAAGGATAAGAAACGCCAAAATGCCAAGTACCAAGTTGCTGATAAGAAACGCCGCACCATAGGATTTCCATGTCATCCCCGAATGGGCATTTACGCCTATAGCCCGATAAATCCACTTTTCAATGGGATTAAATAAACGATCTGAAAAATGGGACTGACCAGAGAAAACTCCTGTCATATAGGATCCCAACAGCCATGCGAGCCCAAGCGCAGTAGTAAAAATAAGGGTAATTTCAAACATAACGACTCCTAAAACTTATTAGGGGCAAACATTGCCACTGCTAAGTAGATGAAAAGTGCTATGGAAAGTATTAGAAATATCCAGTCCATATAATTTGTCCTTAAGAAAGTGAGTAACAGGACAAATATATGAATTAACCGCGTAAAGTCTCTAGAGTTCAAATGACTAATCCCGTAAAGAATACGTAAAAGTCATCATAATCAGTGGTAAATAAGGCCACAACAAACCATGGCATTAGCTATAAAAGTAAAATAAAAATGCCAGCTAGAAATACTAACTGGCATTAACACATAACCAAGCGATGATATCGTAGATTAATTAAGCTCTATATTTTTCATTTTATTATAGCTATCTGTCTTAATCTCTTTAAGTACACCTTTATTGTCATCAATAAATAATGCTTTTATATCATTCTGATTAGCGACGACTAATCCTTCTTGACTTCCTAAACATAATAGCGCTGTAGACCAAGCATCTGCTCTAGCCGGATCCGTTGCCAATACAGTTACAGATACTGTGTTATGGGTTACGGGTTTACCGGTTCGCGCATCAATAATATGTGAATAGCGCAGTCCTAAATGATCAAAATAATGACGATATGTACCCGATGTCATGATCGCTTGAGGAAAATCAATAAGCAGAACCTTTTGCATTGTTCGCTGTTCGGGCAGCGGTTTTTCAATCGCGATTTTCCAAGCAGAACCATCGAGCTTACTGCCGTGTACGACCATTTCGCCGCCAATCTCTACCAAATAATTATCGATATTGTATCGCTTTAGCACATCTGCAACTTTGCCTACGCTATATCCCTGTCCAATCGAAGATAAATCAAGATGTACCTCTGGCAAATCTTTAGTTAACATTTGATTATCAATACTTAAATGATGTAAGCCTACATAGGTTAATGTCTGTTGAAGTGCACTTTCTGTAGGAATGGTTAATTGGTTATGGGTAAATCCCCACAAATCGAATAATGGTTTAATGGTCAAATCATAACAACCCTCCGTTTTTGAAGTGACCTCCTTGGCTATCCCTATGAGCCCTAAAATATCATCCCCGACCGCCATAGCGGAGTGCATACTGTTAAAACGAGAAATCACTGAATCTGAACGATAAGTAGACATATGAAGATCTATTTCTGCCAATTGCCGCTCAATCTCGCGATTTATCTCTGTACTATTTAACTTGTCTTTACTCCAAAATGTCACATGCCAACTCGTCCCCTGCGCAAGGCCTTCTAACTTGGTATAAACTGGCGATTTCTGACACCCTACTAGCATAATGAGTAATATACATCTCAATAACCATTTCATTTAATGACCCTCCCAGTCAATTCGACAAATTAACCATAAAATACACTTAAAATTAAAATCGCCAGAATGCCCGTGAGAAAATGATGAGTACAGGAAATATTTCTAATCGCCCAAAAAGCATAGCGACACACATCAGCCATTTAGCCGCATCTTTTAACGTGCCAAATCCAGATGCAGTGTCACCATAACCAATCCCCATATTATTAATGCACGCGGCGACGGTTCCAAAGGCGGTGGCAAAATCATGTCCAATGGCGACCAATCCCCATACAAAAACGCAAGTAAAAAATATGTACAGGAAAAATAATCCCCATACTGAACGAATGACTCTGTCTGAAACGACTTGACCACTGATCTTTGTTGTTAAAATGGCATTAGGATGAACCAATTGATGAATTTCTCGGATCCCTTGACGGTACAAAAGTAAAAATCTGACAGCTTTAATACCGCCACAAGTAGAACCAAAGCACTGAAGGATCCCCTCATAAATCAGCCATAGCATAGCCATATTTGAGCAACTGATTGGCGAATAATACCCAGGCCGCCAGCAATTCTTTCTCCGTGATTTGATAATCAGGCCGCCTGAGTACCTCCAATCCCAAGCGAATCGTTGAGAGTACCGTTCGATGCCCAATGGTATTGGCCTGAAAATGCTTATCCCAGCCCTGTTGCTGTGCGTGTAAACCAACTAGCCACAACAGGCATTGAAC